>CBJLVJ010000673.1:0-2691 GCA_966426465.1 uncultured bacterium
CTGCTCGCCGTGCAGGCGGCCATCACCCTGGTGTACGCGGCCGTGCAGCCGGCGCTCTTCGTGCCGAACCTGCCTCTCTCGCTGAACCCGCCCGGTCTGGCGATCGCGGCGCTCGAGCTGCTGGTGGCCTTCGCCCTGATCACCGGGGTGGCCGACTGGCTTGCGGCGCTCGCGCTCATGCTGCTCGTGCCACTGTCGCTGTACCAGCAGCGCTACTCCGATACGCTGGACATGCTGTTCTGGCTGGGCATCGGGCTGGTCATCCTGGTGATCGGCCGCTTTGCCCCGGCGGCGCATCCGGCGCGCGAGTGGTTCCACGCTCGCCACCCCGCCTGGTCGGCGCGCGCGGTGGCCGCCCTGCGCGTGATCAGTGGCCTGGCGATCATGGCGCCCGGCCTGGACGAGAAGGTCTGGAATCCGACGCTGGGGGCGCAGTTCCTGGCGCAGCACCCCGACTTCAATGTCATGCGCAGCCTGTTCGGCTTGCAGTGGTTCCAGGACGACTGGTTCGTCCTGGCGGCGGGGGTGGTGGAGACGACGATCGGCCTGCTGCTGATCACCGGGCTGGTTACGCGGGTGGTGATTCTCGGCATGTGGCTGCCCTTCAACGCGGGGGTTCCGTTCCTACCGCCTCAGGAGTTGATCGGGCACCTGCCGATCTTTGGGATCATGTACTTCCTGCTGGTCCACAGCGCCGGCATCGCGCCCGGCGAGTCGCTGGACCGCGCCGGGCCGCCTGCTGCGCCGGATCGCGCGCCGGCCAGCGATGGCACTGCCCGACCGCGGGCGAGGGCTACGCCGGCTTCGGGCTGATCTTGCTTGCTGGCCGAGCACATCGATGCGTCCGGCCTGGTCGAGCGCGGACTGCACCGCCGCGCGGACCGATTCGTCGGAGCGCACATCGAGCGGGATCATGGCGTAGTCCAGCGACGCATCAGGCTGGGGCTGACGACTGGTCGGGGCACGATGGGAGCCGATGTCGATTTCGGGCGCATTCGTTCGACGTGCACAGAGAACCAGGGATTGCCCAGACGGTCTGAACCCGTCTGGCGCGCCGGGCTCAAACGCACACAGGAGACTCACCGATGAGAAAGATCGTCGTCAACACGTTCCTGTCGCTCGATGGCGTGATGCAGGCCCCCGGCGGAAAAGGAGAGGACCCCTCCGGCGGCTTTGAGCTCGAAGGCTGGTCTGTCAACTACTGGGACGACCTTATGGGCCAGGACATGGGCGAAATCATGGGAAAGCCGTTCGACCTCCTTCTCGGACGCAAGACCTACGAGATTTTTGCCGCCTACTGGCCGCATGCGTCAGAGGATCAGGGCGGCGGTCCGCTGAACAGGGCCACCAAGTACGTCGTCACCAACACGCTCGAGCGCGCCGACTGGCAGCCGTCGCACCTCATTAAAGGTGAGGTCGTCACGCAGATCCGGTCGCTCAAGGAGCAGGACGGCCCCGAGCTCCAGGTTCACGGCAGCTCCAATCTGCTCCAGACCCTGATCAAGCACGAGCTGGTCGATCGATACAATCTCAAGACCTTCCCGGTCATCCTCGGCCGCGGAAAGCGCCTCTTCGGAGACGGGGCCGTTCCGGCTGGACTCCGGCTGGTCAACAGCAAGACGTCCACCAGCGGTGTGATCATCGCCACCTACGAGCCTGCCGGCGCGATCACCACCGGATCGTTCAGTGCGGAGCAGCAGACCGCATGAAGACTCGAACGTCGGCGCCGGCTAGCTGATGCCGCCCAGCCGGCGAGCTCCCGCCACGTGCGCCCGCTGCGAGTGATGGTCCGCACAGTCTGCAAGGTGGGACTTTCCTCGCGCGCGGCTGCTTCGCGTGGCCATGCGAGAATACTGATCCAGGCCCGTGGCGAGCGACGTGGACACCCTGACCGTCGACCGACCGACAACCGGCTCGTGGTGGCGGATACTGCTGCTCGGCCTGGGCCTGTTTGTCGTCTCGGTCCTGGTGTTGGGGTTGACCGGCAACACGAACCTGTTCCCCACCGTTGGGCTGATCGGCAACTTCCTGGTTCCCGTGAGCTACGTCGCGTTCTTCTACGAGCGGCGCCACATGAGCCAGGTCACGCTGGTCAGCACCGCCCGCGCGTTCTTTTACGGCGGAGTGCTGGGCGTCTTCGCGGCGGCGCTCCTGGAGCCCGTGTTCATTCGTCGACTGACGTTCGTGTCTGCCTTCGAGGTGGGTTTGATCGAGGAGTTTGCCAAGATCCTGGGTGTACTGGTCGTGGCTCGGCATCACCGGCACGACTCGGAGATCGACGGAGTCATCCTGGGTGGCGCGGCAGGCATGGGATTCGCTGCCCTCGAAAGCAGCGGTTACGTCTTCAATGCCTTTGTCCAGAGCGGCGGCAGCCTGAGCACACTCGTCGTGGTGACTCTGCTGCGCGGCTTGCTGTCGCCGGTAGGCCATGGCACCTGGACCGCCATCCTGGCCAGCGTCATGTTCCGCGAAGGCTTGCCTCAGCGTTTTCGGGTCAACCGGGCGGTGATCGGCGCGTACCTGACGGTGAGTGTGCTGCATGGTCTCTGGGATGGCTTGCCCCAGCTTGTGGCTGCCCTGACCGGACCGGGACTGGACGTTTTCCTGACCCAGGGCGCTATTGGCGCGGCCAGTCTGATCATCCTCCGGGCCCGCTGGCGGGAGGCGGTGCAGCGCGAGCTCGGCCCCTCG
>CBJLVJ010000674.1:0-2689 GCA_966426465.1 uncultured bacterium
CACACTCTGAGGTGTCGAGTAGCAGTTCGCAGCTCCCCGCATCACACGGCAAGAGTCAACATATCCACAGACGAGATGACTGGTCCGGGGGGTGCCTGCTTGCTGCTATCGGCGACCGCCCATGCCGTTGGCCTGACTGGCCTGATTTGCCGCCTGCTGTGCATGCGTGGTTGAGCTTCACTCCGACCATATCGGCGTGGGCGTCGGGGAATGACAGACTGGCGGGAAACCGTCTGAGCGGCGTGTGATCCATCAGCGCGCCGGGCACCACGGCTTGTGCTGGGAGTACAGGGAACAGGCCCAGCAGGTCCTGCCTGGCGGGGTTGGGGCTCCAGCTACCAGCACACCGTCCGGTGGGCCAGGGTCCCGCGCGCCACGCACCCAGGCACGCAGCCCATCAGCCAGGTGGCGGACCGCGACCAAGCGCGTCTGCTTCCGCTGCTCCTGAGCACAGTCGAGTGCGGCTGGCACGAACCCGCCTGCGAGCAGCCCGGCGCCGTCGAGCACGTCCACCTGCACGCGCGTGAACCAGCCTACCTCGAGCACACGCGCGGGATCGGGGTCCGGCTCGCCGAGCACCTCGGCATCGACCACCAGACACATGCTGCCGCCGATGCTGTCCCTGAAGTGTCCGACACGTCTCTGCGACCGGACGGCCATCCCCATGTCGTGCCACAACGCGTCACGGAGCACGAGAGTCGGTGCGAGACAGGCGTCCCAGTCAGGTACGCCGGGCAAGGTCCACCGGGCCGACCGGGCAGATCGCGGACCCGCGAGGACCGTGGTGCGGGCAGTGACCGACCTCCGGCCACACGCCGACTGCGAGGCGAGTCGAGTCGGAGGCTCGCGCGGTGCCCACAGTAGACCGTCCAGAGACTGAAGTTTCGGGCCAATCTTCGGAGCACAAGCTGGCCCATTGCGACATAGATGAGCGCCTCACTTGTGAATGCCCGGGAAGAGTGGCGCGGGTAAGTCAGGAAAAAACTGGTACAGCGAGACCAGCGACGGACTGATCGCTAGCGGGTGACATGGTGTTGGATGTGTGACCGTCGCTGAGTCGACGGGTGCGTGTGGAGTCTCGCCGCAGAGTCCGCAAGACCGATGTAGGTCATGTATCCAGCACCGCGCGCGGCCACCGGACCGGGCGTCCGGCTCCATCCGCCAGATCGAAGGCGTGGATGAAATAGTGCGGCTGCTGAGTGGTAGGCGCCCGGCGCTGGTCGCCCGCCGCACCCAGTCTTCAACCGGCTGCATGTGCTGGCTGCCGACCTGTTGTCGGGCGCGGTCTCTGCCGCCGTCTCAGTCGTCGGTACGCACGAGGTTGCCTCATACGCGCCGTTCAGCGCGGCGCAGACCACGACGCGTTGCGACCGCGGCGGCGCGTTCGCGCCGGCGAGCGCGGCGTTGGAGTTGGTCTCGTCGGGCGAGCGCTCAGCGGAATGGATCGAAGCCGAGCTGGGCGGCGGCCTGGACGATCTCGTTGGCCGTGCAGTCCATGCCGTGCCGTGCGCAGGCGCTTTCGGGACGCAGGTGGTGGTCCTCGATCTTCGAGAACGGCGCCCAGGGGTGATGCTCGACCAGTGTGTCGCGGCTGGAGGCGCGCCGCACGTGCAAGAAGGCGTATTTTGAGCGCGGCGGATAGATAATCCAGCTTTCCTGCGCGGCCGCGTCGAACAGCACGAGCTCGTTGTCCGAGAAGCGGGCGATGGTGAAGCGCAGCCCGGGCACGCCCGGGGCCACGGCGCGCTGGTCAGCTGGCGCGTTGGCCGACTGAGCCGGTGTCCAGGCGTGGCGCGCGGGCGGGTGGATCAGGCGCGACTCGGCCATATCGCCTACAGCGTACCGAGCCATGTCGCCTGGTGCGTACAGAGCCATGTCGCCTACTGCGTACCGAGCCCACAGTACTCACGACGTAGCGAGGAAGTTGGGAATACGGCGGTCGATTGCCGGGTTGTACTGGGTGTCCCCGCTGACACCCATCAGGCTGGACCAGGCTCAGGGCGGGACGAACCAATCAGTGCCCCCAGCCACGGGCCCGGGCCTCACCACGAGGCGCCGGGCCCTTTTTTAGCTGTGATGCAGCCGCCGAGGAAGCAGCGGGCGGCAGCTCATCCTCCCGGAACCCGCGGTTGTCGACAAGGAGCGCTTTCGACGTCGAACGCCACTGTCGCGTCCTGCCACGCCTCAGCCCGTACCTGACACGGCGCGTTCGCCGCAGCTGGTAGCGTCACATGGCCACTGGTCGGCGGGGCGCGCCACCCTGGTCGCCCAATCACCGCGGACGACCACGGTCACCTGGGCGCACCCAGCAGTGTGCGGCGACAGCCATCCAGGGTGGGTGGCGATCGCCACGAACACCAGCATCGCAGCGCGATAATGCGAGGCCGAACACACCCACGAATAGCGTCACGAGCTTCACCTACGAAGCCCGCTACCAGGACATCGTGCCCGACCAGCGCATCGTCTACAGCTACGACATGCACCTGGACGACAGGCGCATCTCCGCCTCGCTCGGCACGGTCCAGATCGAGCCCACCGATGGCGGTACGCGGCTGAGGTAACGGAGCAAGGCGTCATTCTCGACGGCCTCGATACGCCCAGGCACGCGAGCAGGGCACGCGCGAGCTGCTGGATGCGCTCGCGAGCGTGCTGGAACACGCCTCCAGCCCCGTCTGACGAAGCGAAACCA
>CBJLVJ010000675.1:0-2685 GCA_966426465.1 uncultured bacterium
GCTGCCGGCGGGCTTCTCCGGTAAGGGGCTGCTCAGCCGGCACCCGGTTGTGGACCACCAGCAGCTCCTTTTCTACCCGGACCGACCTGACTTGCGCGTGGTGGTCGATGTGGCCGGCCTGCCACTGAGTGTCGTGATCGGCCATCCACCACCTCCGCGCGTCAACATCACACGCAGTCGCCTCTCGTTCGATCCTGGCGCCGTCTTTCAGCTGGAGGCCCTGGCGGCGGCTGCGCTCGAGCACCCGCCCGGCGTGCTGCTGGGCGATCTGAACATGACCCCTCGTCACCCGGTGTATACGCAGTTCTCGGCGGCCGGTCTGGTCGACGCATTCGCTGTCGCGGGCAAAGGCCGCGGATGGACCTTGCCCAGGCGACTCGGACATGCCAGCCGCTTCAAGCACCGGCTGCACGGGCTGCCACTCCGGCCGGTGGCGCGGGTCGACTACATCTGGTACACCCGGGGCCTCTGTGCTGAGGCAGCCTGGCTGGGAGCTGACGGTGGATCGGATCACCTGCCGGTCCTGGCTCGATTGAGATTGCCGCCGGTGCATCGTCTCACTCCGCCGCATTCCCGTTGACGTGCTCGCTCAAAAAGACGTGCAGTCGCTCAGAGCCGACGATGTGCGGCGCCTCCCCCCAGTCGGACGGATACAGCACGAACGGCGATGTCTGCTCACCACCCGCACCCCCATGGCAGCCGATCAGCTCTTCGAAGGCGGCCACTTGCTGCGCAGCGGGATCGTACATGCTGTTGACGACGATGTCTCCGACGTTGGGGTAGGTCGACAACCGGCGCAGGAAACCGGCCGTATGCACGCTGAAGCCTGACAGTGGATCTTCGCCGGCCACGCTGTCATCGGTCAGATCACGCCGACCACGCGGCCCGAGCACGAGGGGTCCACCCGCGGCTTCGGACTGCACGAGGACGAACGCGATACCGGGATGCTGCACCAGGCCTTCGACGACGCCTGGATGCAGCCGGGTGATCGCCTCCAGGCTGAGCCGCCCGGGTGTGCTGGCGAAGTACACCAGCGCCAGGTTGCCGGAGGCGCACACCACCACGTCCGCGCCCTCCACCCGGGCGTGTTCGGCGCCTGGAGGTTCGACGTTCGAAACACGCGAGCCGTTGATGTAGCCCACCACCCTGCGGGCGATGCCGCCGACCGCGCCGCCCAGCCGTGTTATCTCGGCGGTCAGGGCGCGCGCCTGACCGAAGCCCTCACCGCTGCCACTGGCGAGCTGAACGTTCCAACCGGGTTCGACCAGCTGGTGAACCAGTTGATCGAGGCTGATGCCGTGGCGCTGCCTGAAGGTCGCGCCAGTACTCTGACCGTGGTCGGACAGGACCACCAGCTGGTACCGACGCGGCGCGTTGCGCGCCGCGCTTTCCAGGTTGCGCAGCTGCCCATCGATTTTCCGCAGGACTCGTCGCGCATCACTGGTCGCCGGTCCGGAGTGATGCGCAACTTCGTCATAGCCCAGGTAGTCCGCGTAAGCGACGCGGCGACCCGCGAACATATCGGCGACGAGCATCCACGTGGTGATGTCGCGCAGCAGCACCGTCGTGGTCGCTCGAACAAGGGGGTAGATGCCGCCGCGCCGCATGCGCGGCTGGAGCCCTGTCAGTCGCTGGCGCCAGGCTTCCCAGATCTCGACCACGATCTCCAGCGCCATCGCGCCGAGCGCGCGGTACAGGTTGTACGGATTGAAAAGGTAGTCGTACAGGTCCTGCGTCCTGGCGGTGATATGACCGGATGCGCTCACCAGTCGGCTCATGGTGATCACGCAATGCTCGGCGCTCCCGGAAAGAATGTTGCCGATGCTCGAGCCGTGCTCTCGCAGAAGTCCGTCCTGCGTCGCCTGGCGCTCATCGATCAGCAGTGCGTCGCGCGGGTGATTCGAAACAACCAGGCGCGCGCTCGACTTTTCGTACCAGCGGAATGCCGGAATGTTGGCGTTGTTCCCATACAGGATGCCTGACTGCCCGCTCGACGTCATCGACGGAACGTCGCACTCCCAACCGGCCAGCCGGTGGCTGCCCTGCTGGAGCCAGCGCGCCAGCGTCGGCACACCACCTGTGGCAATCTCGCGGCGGAGAATCGCCTCAGAGAGACCGTCGATCTGCACAACGATCGTGCCGGGCTGGTCGAGATCAGGCGCAGGAGCCCGACGCCGCTCGAGCCAGCGGATGACGTTGCGATAAAAACTGTCGTCGTCGTTGATGCCGAGCAGGGCGCTGGCGACGGCGTTCAGGATGGCCAGTCCAAATGCCACGAGGAGGGCCGTCCACGGGGTATCGACGCTGAACCCGGGTAACAGCGCACTCGCGAGCAGGACGATGACCCCATTCAAGACCAGGGCGACCAGCGTAAACAGCGCCATCCCCAGGTTGGCCGCGAACACGATCACGAGTGGCCGAACCAGTGCGTTGAGCGCGCCGATCGTCAGCACGGTAACGACGCCAGCCTGCCAATCGGTGACGTGCACTCCGGGCACGACCTGCGCCAGAAATGCCAGGGCTATGGCCTCGATGGCCCAGGTGACCAGGCCGCGGACCGCCAGCCTCAGGAGCACGCGGAAGTGTACGCCGAGGCGCTGACGATCTCGCCGCCGCAGCGATGACGGCGCGCAAAAATCTCATGCTCCCTTAATCCAGACGTCAGACAATTCAGGACATGACATT
>CBJLVJ010000676.1:0-2681 GCA_966426465.1 uncultured bacterium
GCGTGAGCGCGCCTGCGCCGGTCGCTCCTGCCAGGGTGGTCGTGGCCAGATGGCGGCGATCACTCCCGTCCGGTAGCTACAATGCAAGACAGAACCGTCAGGGAGCGCAGGACAATGGTCGTCACCGAAGGGATGGAGCTGGTGGTCATGTTCATCGTGATCATGCTCAATCTGCTGATCCTGGTCTGGCTGCAGAAGTGGTCGGGCCTGACGTAAGCCGCCGGTAACGGACTGACACGCGGCCGTCCGGCCGCGCTACCTCGAGCACCGCCCCGTCGCCCAGGTCGACCTCGCCGGTGGCTTGTCCGGTGCGCTCTAGAGTGATCTGCCGCTCGCTGTCGTTGCCGCTGAGCACCAGCCGCCGCCTGGTGTCGTTGCCGCTGAGCACCAACTGCTGGTCTGCCGGGTAGCGACTCAGGGTCAGCGCGAGGGCTTTGCCGGCGCTTGGGTCGAGCTGCACCGCCGCGTCGAGCTTGTGCTCCCACAGCGCCAGGTGGCCAGCCACCTCGCGCACCAGCGATGGCGCCTCCGCCGGCCCGCGCACGACCAGCACGGTTCGCCCGGTCGGCCCGCGAACGAACACGGCCTCACCCCGCGCGAGCGCCAGTCGCTCGACGTGCAGCTGACCGTCGGGCCTGACCGCCGCCAGCACACCGCCCGCGGCCAGCAACGTACCGATGCACGCGGCCGGCGCGCTCCAGCCAGGCGCCCCCGCGGGCGAACGTAACCCAGAGACACGCCCCAGCCCCAGCTCGCGGCGGCGCTTCAGCGCGAGGCGCGCCGCCTTCACCTCAGGCAATCCCCACGCGCCCCACGCCAGCAGCACGAGCGCCACGCCCAGCGCCGCCAGCGGCGTCGGTCGACCAGTCGATACCGCCGCCGCCGGCCAGCTGCCGAAGAAACGGATCACCCCCAGGAGCAGCGTTGCTGGAAGCCAGGCGAGCCAGCCCAGCATGACCCCGAGCGGGGCCAGCGGCGCGGCGGCCGCCAGCAGGGCAGTGGTTACGAGCACCGCCGACAGCAGGGGCAGCGCCACCACGTGCGCCAGCGGCGAAACCAGCGACACGACCTGGAACGTGCTCACCATCAGCGGCAGCGTGGCCAGGCTCACCGCCAGCGTGAGCCCCACAGGTTCGGCGATCCAGCGCGGCAGACGCCGCAGGCGCGGTCGGAGCCTCGGCCACAGCAGCACGATGCCCAGCGTGGCCGAAAAGCTCAGCTGCAACCCGACCTCGAGCAGCACGCGCGGCTGCACGGCGGCCATCAGCACGACCGCCAGCAGCAGGCTCGTGAGCGGGTCGGCGACGCGACCGGCCAGCGAGCCGAGCGTGGCCAGGCCGACCATCAGCCCGGCGCGCACCGCCGAGGGATGGCCGCCGGTCAGCAGCGTGTAGGCGGCTATGCCCACCAGCACCGGCAGCGCGCCGAGGTACGGTCCGACCAGGCGTGCGCTCAGCTTGCCCAGCGCGGCCGCCACGAGGACCTGCTTCAGGCCGTCGATGGCCACCAGGTGGGCCAGTCCCGAGCGCTGCAGGTCGACGCGCGTGGCCGCGTCCAGCTGGCCCGAGCCGCCCAGCAGCACGCCCAGCGCGAGCGACGCCTGCGGCTCAGGCAGATACCGGCGCACGCCGCGCTCGATCGCCGCCCGCACGTCGGCTAAAGGCGCAGCGATTGACTGACCAACGCTGGGCCGTCCCGTGGGGCCATCTATCGGGTGATCCGTTGCCTGGTCCAAGCGGTGATCGAGCGGGTGTTCCATGGGCTGGTCCAGGCGATGGTCGATCGGGTGATCCGTTGCCTGGTCCAAGCGGTGATCGATCGGGTGATCCATCGGTCGCCCCGACATGGCCGAGGTCGGGTCGGCCCCGCCGAACGCAGGCGCGGAGAGGCCGTCACCGGCCGCGGTCGACGCGCGCGCCGCGCCCAAGGCCACGGCGCAGGTCGCCAGCGCCAGCAGTCGCCAGGCCGGCTTGCGCCAGCCAAGGGCCGCCCCGACGACGGCTGCGACCGCCGCCGTCGCCAGGCGCGAGGCGTCGAGCCGCAGCACGTCACCAGCAGCAACGCCCAACAGCGCCGCAGCGCAGATCCCGATCAGGCCCAATCGTCCACCTCCACAACGCAACTCACCTCAATTCACTCGTAGTTCAGCCCGGCTTGTGCCCACCTCAGCTTGTCCTTGCCCGCTCGCTCAGCTTGTCTCCAATCAACCTTGTTTCTGCCTCGTCGGCCCTCGCTCAGCCGGTCCTCTCCAGCTCGCCTCGATCCTGGCTCAGCTCGGCTCTTTCTCGTTCGTGCCCTGAATGGTCGGTCCCACACTCAGCTGGTCCTCTCTAGCTCGCCTCGGCCGTGGCTCAGCGCGGGATGGGCGTGGCGCGCAGTGTCTCGAGGCTGTCATTGGCGTGCGAGGCAAGCGTTGCGACCGCCGCCGCGAGCGCACGCGGGTCGCTCGTAACGACTGTGGCCAGCACATCCGGCTGCGTGGGGGTCGGCGTACGGGTCGGCCACGGCGTTCGGCCTGGCAGCGGGGTTCGCGTGGGCCAGGGCGTGCGGGTCGGCCAGGGCGTCCGCGTCGGCCATGCGGTCGCGGCTGGTTCGAGCGCGCCCGCCGGCTCCGCGCTGCCGGCTAAACGTGGTGTATGGGTGGGCCACGGCGTGACCGTCGTGTGCGGCCTGCGCGTCGG
>CBJLVJ010000677.1:0-2672 GCA_966426465.1 uncultured bacterium
GACGAAGTGCTCAGCCTGTCCGACCGCATCGCGGTCATGTACCGCGGCAAGATCGCCGGCCTGGTGGACGGCGCAGAAGCCACGCCCGAGCTGCTCGGCTACATGATGGCCACTGGGAATCGTCCGCAGACTGCCGCGACCGAGCTACCCTCGGCACGATGATGTGGCGCGGCCGCGTGCTTCTGGTTTTCCTGATGGTGCTGCTGTGCGCTTGTAATCAGGGCACCGCCCCGACGCCTACGCCCGCCGCCGCGCCGGCAGCGGTCAGCCCGTCGCCGAGTGTCGCGCCGACCGCCACGCGCGCAGCGGCGCCGGCCACGGCCGCCGCCGCGCCAAAACCAACCGAGGCGCCTCAGCCAGAGAAGGCCGACACCGTCTGGGTCGGCAACACCGACGGCGAAGGTGTCTACGTGCGCAGCACGCCGGCGATGGCGGATCGTGTGCGCGCATACGCCGATGGCACACCGCTCACCATCATCGGCGACGACGTCGACGCTGACGGCCAGCAGTGGAAGCACATCAGGACACCGGATGGGCTCGAGGGCTACGTTCCCGCCATGTACACCGTCGATGCTCCCCCGTAGAAACGGACGAGCAAGCGGCCGAGCCACGGAATGCGTGACCAGCGCGACGGGGGTGGACTGAGCAGCTTCAGCCGCGGCCTGGCCTCAGGCGTGGGCTGAAGCCAGGGGGACGGCGCCGGCCGGGTGCTGCGCGCGACAGCCGCCATGCGAATCGCCGCCACCGGCAGCACCACCGCACTTGGCCCGGCGCCAGCCGCGGGCCGCGAGCTCATCAGGCTGGCCTGAAGCGAGCGCAGGCGCTCGTCGGGCACACGACCCGTCAGCACGTCGAGCGCCGGGTTGCGGCGCGTACGCGATGGACCCTGGGTGAGGATGCTGAGCTTCTGCTCGAGCACCAGCATGCCGCGGTCGGGTGCGCGCTCGCGCACCGTTGCTCTAGGCGGCACCGACCAGCGTCCTTCCGGTTTCGGGGGTGGCGCGAGTCAGGCCGCGCCACAGGCGGCTTGCGCCGCCAAACAGCCCGCCGCGGCGTGGCTCCATAGCCGCGACCGTGGCATCGCCCGCGGCGACGGCAACTTCGCGCGCCAGATGGCGGTAGGTGTCGGCGGCGGGCCCGTGGCTCTGGTGTTCCAGGATGCTGCGGCCGGCCTCGGCTGCCTCCTTGTAGGCGACGTGCTGCGCGATCTCGGTATCGAACACCGGCACCTGGTCCCTGAGACTGTGGCGCACGGTGGCGACGACGCGCTGTGAGTGCGCCTTCTTCAGGTCGACCATGGTCAGGAGCACGCCGTAGACGGCCAGGGCCGGGTTCAGCTGCTCGCGCACGGCGCCGATGGTTTCGAGGATCTGCGCCAGTCCCTGGACGGCCAGGAAGTCGGCCTGGACCGGGATGACCACGCCGTCGGCGGCGCGCAGCGCGTTGATCGCGATCAGGCCCAGGCTGGGCAGGCAGTCGATCAGGATGTAGTCGTAGCGCTCCAGCGCGGGCTTGAGGGTGGTCAGCAGCGCCGACTCGCGAGCCATGGCCGTGGCGAGCGTCAGCTCGGCGGCGCTCAGCATGCCGTTGCCCGGCACCAGGTCCAGCCCGGCGGGGGTTTTGATGATCGCCTTGCGGATGTCCTGGGGCGCGTTCTGAGCGCGCGCCATCAGCAGATCGCCGATCGACAGGCGAATGGCGTCGACGTCGACCACGCCGGCGGCAACGGTCAGGCTGCCCTGCGGATCCAGGTCGACCATCAGGACGGTCTTGCCCATTTCGCGCAACGCCGCGCCCAGGTTCAGCGCGCTGGTGGTCTTGCCAACGCCGCCCTTCTGATTGGATACCGCGATGATCGGCACTCGCCTCGTTCCTTCCGGAGTGGTCTTCCTCAGGAGAACGCGGCCGGCGCGCAGAAAGGGACGGGCTCAAGTGCTGGAGTGCAGCCGGCGTACCGCGCTGGCGATGCGCTCGGAATCGGGCAGCGCGTGACGCCGGACCTTGCCGCTCGGGGTGGGTACCGCCGCCGTGCCGAGGCGAACCACCGGCGCGCGCAGCGCCTCTGGACAGCGCTCGGCGACCGAGGCGACCACCTCAGCGCCGATGCCGCCGGCGACCCACGATTCGTGGACCGTCACCAGGCGGCCTGTGCGGCGAATGGATTCAATGACGGGCGTGGTGTCCAGCGGCTGGAGCGAGCGCAGGTCGATCACCTCGGCCTCGATGCCATCGGCGGCCAGCATTTCCGCGGCTCGGACGCTGGCGTTCACCATCGAGCCAAGCGCCACCAGCGTGACATCACGACCGGGCCGCGCGAGTCGGGCCTGGCCGATGGGCACGCACGTGTCGCGATCGACCGGCTCGCGCGGAGCGTGCGCTAACGACATTGGCTCGAAGAACAGCACCGGGTTGTCGTCGCGGATGGCGGCCAGCATCAGGCCGTGCGCATCCTTCGGACGAGCCGGCATGACCACTTTCAGGCCGGGCACGTGGGCGAACCAGGCGGAGTAATCCTGCGGGTGGCCGCCGTACGGCCCGTCGCCCACCCGCGTGCGAATGACCACGGGCACGCGGGCCGCGCCTCCGGTCATGTAGCGCAGGTTGGGCGCCTGGTTGATCAACTGGTTCATCGCCGCGGGCAGAAACTCGCCGAAGCTGATCTCGACAATCGG
>CBJLVJ010000678.1:0-2666 GCA_966426465.1 uncultured bacterium
GGTGGTGCCTGGCGCAGCCCCAGGCCTCTGGATACGTGCCTGTCACCCGGCGGCCCAGGACAAGACCCGTAGCAGGCGGCCCCAGGCTCTTCGTCAGGCAGGTGCCGACGCAGAACGAGTTGTCGATTTCGGTCGCGTCGTCGAGCACGCGGGCTCACCTTTGCCATCCTCGGCGGCGTACGGCTGCAACAGCGGCAGCACCACGCGCACGTCGGTGACCTCGGGATCGAGCGCGACCCATCGACGTGCCACTGCACCATGTGGACCTGTTCACCGCCCAGCTCTGCGCGGACGCGGTGCACGTGGTCAGCGCCCACGCCCAGCACCAGGCTGATCGGTCGCCGCTCGAGACGCGTACCCGGGCTTCGGCGCACTGCCACCTTGGCGAGAACGCCGGGCCGGCGGGGTGAGTCCAAGCTCGGTCGCGGTGAGCTGGTCGCTCCAACACCCCCAGATCAGCACGAGACCCGCCCAGCAGCACGCCCAGCAGGACACCCGACCAGCTAGCGACGGGCGTAGCAGTCCCGAGAACGAGGGAGGCTATGTTGCCGTAGGCCGCCAGGAACAGACCCAAGATGCTTGCCCGAGGCATCACCAGTAAGCCTGCCACCCACGCGGGTATCCAACAAAGGGGCTGGCGTCTGCCGCCATCTGAGCGAACGGAGCTACGGTACGGTCCGAGCCCTGCCGCGCTGCGACCTGCCTGTTCTCCTCGGGTCAATGACGCCGGGAAGCATCGAACGCGTGGCGCGCATCGCTGACGGACTGAATCCCATCGCGATCTCGCGCGATCAACTCGAGGCGCTGGTCACTGCCTATGGTGGCGCCGCTCGGGCCGCCGGACATGATCCAGCCAGCTTGATGATCGTGGTCCGCGCCAACACCACCATATCCCCTGAGCCGCTGCCCGGGGCGGGTCGTCCCGTCCTTGGCGGCTCCGCCGAGCAAATCGCGCGTGATCTGGATTACCTCCGGTCGCTGCATGTGGACCAGGTGTTCATCGGCAGTGGGTACGCGTCCTCAGTGGATGACGAAGTCCGCCTGCTCGAGCAGGCGACAGCCGGCGCAAGCGCACCAAGTACGTCGGTTACAGGGTGCTTGACGCGATACCACCAGCGAACCATGGTCTCGCACCTGTACCAGCGAAGCATGAAGGCAACTTGCCGGTTCTGACGATAGACGTACGGCTGCGCTAATGGCATGTGCGCGCTCCATGTCAACTCCCTTTGCGGACGACGCGTCTCCATCAGTCGCAACGATTCGTTCCGTCGGCCCGGACGACTGCCGGCGGTAGGCGCGGCGGAATGCGGGGTCGCATGGCGACACGCCTTCGAATAAATACAAAAGTATGTGCCCCGGCGAGCTCGACGAGAGTGTCCAGGGTGCCGGCGATCTCCTTGACGCGCGCGTGCTCAGCCGGGCTCATGGCTGGCTCTCTCTCCTGTGTCTGACTGGCCGGGCTGGATCTCGTCCCGCCACTGCTGGAAGCGCTTGTGCAGCCGCTCGTGACGCTCGTCGGCGACCTGATCCGACCGTGGCGGCTGGGTCGACAGGGACATGCCGAAGACGATGCGCGTGGTGACGTTCGGCTGCCCATCAGGTGGCGGTGCGGGCTCGGAGGGTTCCTGTGGCTGTGCTGGCTGGACGGGCTGGCGTGGCTTGCCAATGCCCCGAGCTGCCTGGGCCGGCCGTGTCATCGAACGAGGCTTCGGTCACCTTCGGCATCGGGTCATCCTCCTGTTCAACTCCATCAAGCGGCTGGACGCGGACGATGCGGCGGCCGAGCGCGATCGGCGCGACCGACCGCGCGCCGGCGTCGACCCTCGAGATAGCAGTGGCGCAGATGCGGCGACAGACTCTGAATTGTGGGCGCCAGCACGTGCTCGTTCTGAATGCTGTTGAGCTCGTTGATTAAGGCGCCGGGTCGTTGTCGTTCGGGTCGAGCGACAGCCAGGCCACGATCCGCTTTTCGTCTGCAGCATCTTGCAGCGCTGTAGCCAGCAGCGTGGTCTTGCCGAACCCCGCCGGTGCCGACACGAGCGTGAGCCGCGCATCCATCGCCTGCTTCAGCTGCTGGCTGAGCCGCCGCCGCGGCACCGTGCCCACCGCCGCCTCGGCACATACAGCTTCGTCTGAACAATCGCCCCCGTCACGCGTGCGCACCATCATAGTCGCGCCCTGACGCAAACAGCTCCAAGAGTACGGTGGAGCCCACTCCAGCCTGCGGCGACCCGACTCCCACGAAAAGCCCGGGCGAACACAGTGAGAGGAACACCAGCGCTACGGCGATCGCGGCCCGCGAGCATGATTGGCCATACCACCAAGCTCAGGGGCCGCCTCCGATCAATAGATCGTGCCGGCGCGCGCACCGAGACGGCTCGCGCGTGCTTGCGTTCAGGCGATACCGCTGCCCACCTGCTCGCGAGTCCACGCCTCCGACACGATACGCTGCGCCCAATCGGCGACGTTCTGCGCCGCAAAACCGTCCTGCTTCAGCTCCTCAAACACGAGGGTCGGCATCAGCCGGTCGATCCCCATTGAGAGCCGGGCGCAGTCTCGGTAACCCTGTTCCGCCAGCTCCTCCGTCTCGTGGTCGCCGAGCGACCTGGCCGTCGCCATCAGCATGAGCCAGGAGATCGAGCAGTGGCCGAGGAAGGTGTAGTCGT
>CBJLVJ010000679.1:0-2657 GCA_966426465.1 uncultured bacterium
AGGAAGCCTGGCACACGTCTCACCGGCTGTGCCTGCTCGAACGCGTAGGCCAGGCCGATCAGCGTTGGCTCACTCATGGGTGGTCCCATGAACGTGAGTCCGACAGGCAGCAGATCCAGCGCGAATCCGGCCGGTACGGTTACCAGCGGGAAGCCACCCAGCGCCGCCGCCATGGCGCTGGCGCCGAGGTGGTGGTCGCCGTCCAGCAGATCGATGGCCCACGCCGGTGCGTTGGTGGGCGCCACCAGCGCGTCGAAACGGTGTTCGGCGAACAGGTTCGCGAAGCCGCGTGCGAATTTCAGGTTGTGCTCCAGTGCACGCTGATAGAGCGGGTCGGAAAGTGCTCCGCACGCCTCCGATGCAAGGAACAGCTCCTGGCCGAAGTACGGCATCTCCACATCGGCGTGGTCATCGTTGAAGCGGATCAGGTCGGCCAGTGTACGCACGCTGGCGTCCGGGCGTGACGCGAGATAGCTCGCCAGGCCTGCTTTGAGCTCGTACTCCAGCACGATGCGCTCGGCGCGAACTTCAGTGTCTTCGAAGTCGCCGCGGACATCGGCGTAGCCAGGGATCTCCACCTCGTCGACCACCTCGGCTCCGCATCGGCGCAAGACCTCCAGAGCCTGTTCGAACACCCGATCGGTGTGCTCGCTGTAGCCCGTGTGAAACCTGCGCGCGACACCGATGCGCGCGTCGATCAGCGCCCGCGGCTCCAGGTGCGCGGCGTAGTCGACGTCGTACTCGGCGATGGCCGAGAGGACCGCCGCGGCATCGGTCACCGTCCGGGCGTGGGGACCGACGGTGTCCTGGGTATGCGAGATCGGAATGACCCCCGAGCGGCTGGTCAGCCCGACGGTTGGTTTGATGCCGACAATGCCGTTAGCGGACGACGGGCTCATGATCGAGCCGTCGGTTTCGGTGCCCAGCGCGGCGACGCACAGGTTGGCCGAGACGGCGACCGCCGAGCCCGAGCTGGACCCGCCAGGCGAGCGATCCAGCACATACGGGTTGCGCGTCTGACGCCCGCGACCGCTCCAGCCGCTGGAGGAGCGGGTCGAGCGGAAGTTGGCCCACTCGCTCAGGTTGGCCTTGGCCAGCAGCACGGCTCCGCTGGCGCGAAGTCTGCGCGCGACTGGCGCATCTTCCGGCACTGACGCGCCGAGGAGCGCCCACGATCCCGCGGTGGTGTGCATGCGGTCGGCGGTGTCGATGTTGTCCTTGAGTACGATCGGGATGCCGTGCAAGGGGCCGCGCACATGACCCTCGGCTCGTTCGCGGTCGAGCGTGTCGGCGATCTCGAGCGCGTCCGGATTGGTCTCGATGATGCTGCGCAGCCGCGGCCCGCTCCAATCGATGGTCTCGATGAGCTGCAGGTAGCCCTCGACCAGCCGACGCGCGGTTAGCGCGCCAGCAGCCATCTCCGCCTGAAGCTGCTCGATCGTGACCTCGTCCAGATCCACGCGGTCCGTCAGCATAGCAGCCGGTAAGATCGGGGCGAACGCACACCACGTCTCAGGGAGCATCCGCCATGGCAGCAGTACGACAGGCCAACGTGTCCTGGAGCGGCGACCTTCCTTCCGGCCAGGGCTACGTCAGCGCGGCGAGCAGCGGCGCTTTCAAACAGCTCGAGGTGAGCTGGGCGCGGCGCTCGGAGCCGGACGCGCAGGGTACGACCAGCCCTGAAGAGCTGCTCGCCGCGTCGCACGCGAGCTGCTACGCGATGGCGCTGTCGGCCGAGCTGGGCCGTGCGCGCACTCCGCCAGAGTCGCTGGAGGTGACCGCCACGGTCACCTTCGACAGAGTCGGCGAGGGCTTCAAAGTTGTCTCGAGCGCGCTCGAGGTGCGTGGTCGGGTGCCGAATGCCGAGGACGCGGCATTTCAGCAAGCCGCCGAGTCGGCCAAGAACAACTGTCCGATCTCGCAGGCGCTGAAGGGCAACGTCGACCTGAGCGTCAAAGCCACCCTGGAGAAGTGAGCCGCCACTTTGCTGGCAAACTGGCGCTGATTACCGGCGGCGGGCGCGGCATCGGCCGAGCGATCGCGCTCGAGCTGGCCCGCCGCGGCGCGGACGTTCTCGTCAACTACGTCCGCCATCCCGACGATGCGGGCGCGACCGCCGCTGAGGCTCGCGGCTTCGGGGTGCAGGCCGAGACGATTCGCGGCAACGTGGCCGACGAGGCGCACGTCACGCGCATGTTCAATGAAGTCCGCGAGCGCTACGGCTACCTGGATGTGCTGGTCAACAACTCGGCTTCCGGGGTCAATCGGCCGATGGCCGAGCTGACGCCGCACCACTGGGACTGGACGTTGAACGTGAATGCGCGCGGCGCCTGGCTGTGCGCCCGGGCCGCGCTGCCGCTGATGCAAGCGCATGGCGGTGGCGCCGTGGTCAACCTGTCCAGCCTGGGCGCGACGCGGGTCATGCGCGAGTACTTCCTGGTGGGCGTGTCGAAAGCCGCGCTGGAGGCGGTGACGCGCTACCTGGCCGTCGAATTCGCGCCCCACGGGATTCGGGTGAACGCGGTTTCGGGCGGGCTGGTGGAAACCGACGCGCTCAAGTCCTTTTCGTGGGGGCCGGAGGTGATCGAGCACACTGTCGGGCGAACGCCAGCCGGCCGGATGGTCGAGCCCGAGGATCTGGCGCGCGTGGTGGCTTT
>CBJLVJ010000680.1:0-2654 GCA_966426465.1 uncultured bacterium
CTCGCGCTCGTGCATGTCCGTCTCCGCCAAGAGATTTGAGTCGTGCAGGACTCGCCATCTCTTATCCGCGGCGGCCCGTTGAGGTTAGCGCACGCCGGCGCACACCCCTGGCTCAGATTGCGGCGCTCGGGCTCGTGCGGCCTTCAGCCAGCTCACTCGAGAGCGCGCGGCAGGACGTGCGTACCTTCGAGGCGTACCGAGCGCAGCGCGCTGGGATCCAGTCCGAGGAACTTCAAGATCGTCGGAGCGATCTGTCGCGTTTCGACGGTGTCGGCGATCACACCCGCGCGGTCACCACCTCGTGCCTCGTCGTCGGCGCTCCCGCTGAACACGATGAGCGCCACGTGGATGTCATCTTCCGCGAAGCCACCATGCTCGGCGACTTTGGCCTTGCTCCTGGTGTAAATCGTGCCGGGTACAGGCTGGACAATGATGTCCGGCGTGCGACTGTTGAGCCGCGGATCGCCAAACTGGTCGGCCAGGGCGGCGCCAGACAGGATCGTCTGAATACGCGCGGTGTTGGCGCCAGCCCTGTCTGCCTGCAGCGCGTTCACCGCCGCCGCGGTCTGGCTCTGGTCTGTGAGCCAGATCAGCGAAATGTCATCCTCGGTATTCTGGCCCACGTTCACGCCCGCGCCGCTGAGGATGGTCGAAACCGGGTCGCCGATTTTCTGGAGCTTGCCCGGGTCAATCGGCGACTGGCCGTGCTTGGCGCTGACAATGACCTCGGTCGAGTCCAGCAGACCGCGCGCCTGGAGCTCCGCCACCATGGACCCGATCGCGCCGTCGACGTACGTCATCGCCAGCTCCATCTGCGGTGTGAACGCAAGGCTGCCTGGCTTGTAGCCGCCGGGGAAGTACATCGGATCACAGTTGCTGGGCTTGGGATTACGCACACACGACAGCACAGGGTCGACGAGCTTCTCGCCGACGCTGACGCTCTGGAAGTTCATCCCGAAAATCGCCGGTACTGGCCTGGTCTGCCTACCGTCGGAGCTCTTGCCATCGATCTCGTTGAGCACCGCGACCACCTTGAGCTGATCGTAGTCGTTGGTAGCCCTGACGCTGATGGTCGTCGGGTCCGCCTGCGTCGTGTTGATCTCTGGTGTGAACAGGTCTTCAGCGCCAGTGTTGGACGGCCCGCGCACCATTTCATACGCCGGGTGCTTGTCGGACCACGCGGTGTACAGCCCGGCGGCATGAGCTACTTCGAAGATGGTGTTGGTCTGCAGGAAGCTGTGCGGGAAGATGCCCGTGCACTTGCCGGCGTCGATGCCCAGCGGCAGCTGGTCTGGGTCGATGGGCGGCTGGGGAAAGCGCGGAACCACGCCGTTTATCGTGAAGTCGAGATTCTCCGCATACACAACTTCCGCGCCGGCTGGCCCGGCGCACGCTGAGCCTGGCGCCCACATCGTTCGCGAATACGAATCGTCGTAGAACACACCCATCGTCTTCGGCGTGCCGCCCGTCAGCTGGGACAGCAGGCCCGGAAACGAGTCAGAGGGTTTCGAGGAGGACGCGTTGGTATAGACAGTGCCCCCGCGGCTCAAGCGAGCCAGCGTGGAGCTGGGGTGCTCACTGATGAACTGCTGTCGATCGAACTCGTGCATGCCGTCCACGCTGATGAGCAGCACGTGGCGCTGCTCGCGATCGGACTGCTGCTGGTTGGCGGAAACCGCCGCGTTGCTGGCCAACAAGCCGGCTGTCAGCGCTCCCAGGGCCGCTGCCCGCGCACACGCGCTGGCTGTCGCAGATGGACTGATCAGCATGCCTTACTCAGCCTCGGAGTCGTTGCGAGAGCGACCAGCAGGCCGCACACGACCGCACGTCGCGCAATTCGAAAACATGGCAATCGAGCAGGGTAGGCGGCTTCTGGTTAACGTGAAGGCGCAAACCCATTAACACTCCCGTGCCGTCGAGCGTGGCGCTCCGTCAGCTGTTCCCGGATCCGCGCGGTCAGCGCCAGCCGGTGCGCCGCGCCAGCCACCGCCGCGCAACCACGCCCTGGGCGGCCTGGAAGGCACGCAGCGTTGGCAGGCCGGCTGGTGCTGGCTGGAGCGACTGACGCGTGAAGTAGCCCGCCACGGCTGCCAGCCCGCGGGTGACCGCCTGAGGGTCGGCGACGGCGCTGCCTCGGTACTGAGCGAAGACCTCCTCCGGTGGCGGGCCGCCTTGCATGGTGACGCTCGGCGCAAAGCCGACGACGTCGAACCATGCCGCCCCGACGCACGCGTGTGGCCAATCGAAGAACCACACCCGTTCGGATTCGAGCAATACATTGTCGGCGCGTACATCGAAGTGCAACAACGTGTCGCCAGCCACCGCCGATGGCGCTTGCGCCTCCAGGTCCGCCAGCCGATCGAGGTGTTGGCGCGACCACGTGTCCAGTTGCAAAAGCTCCTCAGGCGCGGCGCCACAGAGGTGCTGCCAGCCGCAAATGCGCGTGGCGACGATCTCGCTGGCTGAACCCACGTCCTGAACTGACAGAGGCGACGGACTGAGGCGCTCGGCCAACTGGGCAAGGCCCTCAAGCACACGGTCAAGCTCAGCCAGTCGCCACGGTTGTGCCGGGTGCCGACCATCGACCTGCTCGAAGACGAGCAGCACCCAGCCGCCTTCGCCCTCATCGTGAGACCAGCGCAGACGCGGTACAG
>CBJLVJ010000681.1:0-2642 GCA_966426465.1 uncultured bacterium
GCAACCTGCGCGGCAAGCCGCACTCACTGCGCACCTACGCGCGCGTGCTGCCGCATGTGCGCACGTGCCGCGCCGACGTGCTCTTTCTCGAGTTCGCCAATCGTGAGATGGCCGAGATCGATTTGTGGCAATCGCTGGACATGCCGCAGGTGCTCGCGGCGGGCGTCATCGACGTGAAGAGTTTCTACAGCGAACGCCCGGACGATGTCGCCGACCGCCTCCGGCGCGTGCTGCGCTACTGTCCAGCGGACCGCTTGTGGGCGGTGCCGGATTGCGGCTTGTGGGAGACCCCGCGCTGGCTCGCCTTTCGAAAGCTCCGCGCCCTCGCCGCCGGCGCGGCCATCGTGCGCGCCGTCGCGGTATCGTAGGCACGTGGCGTCGGTGCCACCCGACGATGCCGTCAACACACCGCGAATCCGTGACACCGAAAAGGGGGAAGTCGTGTGAAGACGCCTGTAGCCAGCGCCTGTTTGCTTGTCGTAGCTGGTTTGTGGTTGGGCGCGTGCACACCGGCCGCCACGCCGGCAGCACCGACCAGCGCGGCGGCGCCCGCCCCGCCAACGGCGGCCGGCGGGACGACAACCGCGGCCGCGGCCGCGGCAAAGCAGCCGCCTGAGGTCAAGCAGATTGAAATCTGGGCAGTCAAAGACCCGCAAGAGGCCGCGCAAATCGCTCTGGCCGACGTTCTCGGCTACTACAAAGACGAGGGCCTCGATGCGACCGTCAAGTGGATCGTCAGCGGCACGGACATGCCCTCGCTCGCCGCGAGTGGTCAGGTCAACTTCTACGGCGAGGGGAATTTCACGAACGCGATCCTGCGCGACAAAGGCGTCGACATGCGTTATGTCGTGCGCACGGCCGATATTTCAGGCACGCAGAGCTTCGTCCTCGGACCCAACGCGAAAGTGAGCGGGCCGAAAGACCTGGAGGGCAAGAAAGTCGGCATGGCCGCCGGTGCTGGCGTCTCAGTCGCTATCGCCAATATGGCCAAGCAGTACGGCATCGACTACAGCAAAATTCAGTTCGTCAACCTTCAGCCGCCCGACCAGGCACCTGCCCTTGCTCGCGGTGATATCGACGCGATGGCGGTCTGGGAACCGTGGTCGCTGGCCGGCCGCAAGCTGGGCGGAACGGTCTACTTCACCGGGAACCGCTCATATGTTGACGGTGCCGAGAAGCAGGTCCCGTGGCTGTACCTCGATTCGGGAATCAACGTGAAGGGCGACTTCATGGACAAGAACCCGAACACGGTGAAGGCGGTCATGCGGGCCATCATGCGCGCGACCGACTACATCAACGCGAACCCGATCGAGAATGCGGCAGCCGCGCTCAGCCCAGCGCTTGAAGTACCCGCCGAGGACCTGGCGACGATCATGAAGGAGAACATCTACTCAAACGAATGGGACCAGCGGGCAGTTGACGGCAGCAACGAGTTCATCAAATGGGGGGCGGACCTGAAGTACGTCTCCAAGGCGATCGACGTGAAAGAGGTCACTGACTTCCGCTATCTCAAGGAGCTTGCGCCGGACAAGATCAAGGTAGCCGGCTACTGACAGGCGCGTGCAACAGGCCAAACTGGCGTTCGAGCACGTAACCAAGGTCTACGTCGCCACTCGAGGTGCACGACCGGCCGTTGCGGTGCAGGATTTTTCTCTCGACGTGCAGGAGAACAGCTTCCAGTGTCTGCTGGGCCCGAGCGGTTGCGGCAAGTCGACGCTGCTCAACATGGTCGCTGGCTTCGTCACCCCCACCAGCGGCACGATTCTCGTCGACGGCCGACCCATTGCCGGTGCTGGAGCAGATCGCGGTGTGGTGTTCCAGGAGTACGCCCTGTTCCCGTGGTACACCGTCCTCGAGAACGTCGAGCTCGGGCCGCGAGCGCGTGGCGTGCCCGCCGCCCAGAGGCGCGAGTTGGCCGAGCACTACCTGGGCATGGTTGGCCTGCTCGAACATCGGCACAAGTACCCGAAGGAGCTATCGGGTGGCATGAAGCAGCGCGTGGCGATCGCCCGCACGCTGGCCAATGACCCGGCCATCATGCTGATGGACGAGCCGTTCGGCGCGCTCGACGCGCAGACCCGCGAGTCCCTGCAGGACCAACCGCTGGCGATTTGGGAGACGACCCGGAAGACGGTCCTGGTTGGGACCCACAGCAGCCAGGAGGCGGTGGTGCTCTCTGATGCTATCGCGCTGCTCGAGGCACATCCGGGCAGACTGGTCGAGGTCATCCACAACCGCCTGCCACGCCCACGCGAACGCACCGCGGCCGACGTCGTCGAGCTCGAGAAGGAAATCTACGGCCGCCGCTACGTGACGGACGCGGCGCGTGCGCTAGGCTAAGGAGGGAAGGATCGCCGATGGCAACCGTCTCTCGCACACTCGACGCGCCAGCCCGCATGCCAGACACGACCTCGGATGAGCTGGCGGCACTGGAGCTCGAGCGTGGCAGGCTGTCACTCAAACCGTTGTCCCTGCTCGCCGTCATTGTCTTCTGGCAAATGCTCGCGCTCCTGAACGGTGAAGCGACGGACGTCGCGGGTGTGGAAATCATGCTCGTGGGCCGCCGCCACCACATGCTCGCGGGCTGGATCGCGAACATGCTCGTTGAAGCGCGCCTGGCTGGCGGCAGTGGCGCCGGCATG
>CBJLVJ010000682.1:0-2640 GCA_966426465.1 uncultured bacterium
GACGTCGAGCAGCTGTGCTCGCGCCTGCTCATCATCGACCACGGCACGCTGCTGTACGACGGCACCCTGGAGGGCATCCGCGACCAGCTGGGCACCGAACGCACGCTGGTGGTGGACCTGGCGGAGGACGTGGATGGCGTCTTGCGCGTGGCACGGGCGCAGGAGGTGCGTGCCGATGGTCCGCGCCGCTGGCTGCAGTTCAACCGTCTGGACACCACCGCCGCCGAGCTGATCGCCGACGTCGCCGGTCGCTACCGTCTGCGCGACCTGACGATCGAGGAGCCCGACATCGAGAGCATCGTGCGCAGGATCTACGAGCACGGCCTCAGCCCGCGTGCGCCAACCGCGATCAGCGATTGAATGGGTGCCGAGCCAACCCTGGAGACACGGTATGCTGGCATACGATGCGTCGTACGACCGTGAAGCTCCCCGACGAGCTGGACGCCCGACTGCGGCATGAGGCTGCACGGCGCGGGACGACCATCGCTGCGCTGACGCGCGAAGCGCTGGAGGCACATCTGGGTGTCAATTCACGCCGGCGCCTGCTCGCGGCTGGAGCAGGCCAGAGCGGGCGGAGCGACGTTTCTGAGCAAATCGAGGCGATCCTGACCGAGGAGCTTGGGCCGTAGCGCTTGTCGTCGACGCGGGGCCGCTCTACGCCTACGTCGACCGGGACGATCGACACCACGCCGTCTGTCTCGAATTGCTCGAAACGCATCCTGGGCCGCTGCTTGTTCCGCAGCTGGTGATCACTGAAGTCGCATATCTGATCGGAACCCGTCTTGGCGCTGAGGCGGAGGTTCGGTTCCTGGGCGACCTGGCAAGCGGTACTCTGCGCACGGAACCAGTCGTGCCCGCCGATTGGCTGCGCATCTCGCAGCTCGTGTGGCGGTATCGCGACCTCCGCCTGGGCACTGTTGACGCGTCGGTCGTCACACTTGCCGAACGGCTCGGCGTGATGTACGTGGCTACGCTGGACCGTTGGCATTTCTCGGTTGTGCGACCGAAGCACACCGCGGCCTTGGCGCTGGTCCCGTAAGCAGGTGGCAATGCATCGACCCGATAAACGGCCGTTTGACATCGACGAGGCGATGGCGCGCGTGCGCGAGGCGGTCAGGCCGTTTCCCAGGGCGATGCTCTTTGAGCTGTACGACGAGGGGCACACCTCGCCGTTCGAGATCCTGGTGGCCTGCCTGATCTCAGTGCGCACGCGCGACGAAGCCAGCCTGATCATGGCCCGCCAGTTGTTCGAGAAGGCGCGCACGCCCGCCGAGATGGCGGCGCTGGGCATCAACGAGATCGATGTGCTGATCCGCCGGAGCGCGTTTCACCTGCTCAAATCGGAGCAGATCAACACCATCGCGCGGCTGGTGGTCGAGGAACACCAGGGTGAGCTGCCCTGCTCGTTCGAGGTGATGACCAGCTTCCCGGGCATCGGCCCCAAGTGCGCCAACCTGGCCCTGGCTGTTGCCTGCGGCCAGCCGCGCATCGGCGTGGACATCCACGTGCACCGCATCACCAATCGCTGGGGCTACGTCCAGACTCGGACGCCCGAAGCCACCCTGGCCGTCCTGGAAGGCAAACTTCCCCAACGTTACTGGGTCGACATCAACGCCCTGCTCGTCCCGTTCGGCAAACACATGTGCACGCCCATCGCCCCGAGGTGCTCCGTCTGCCCGTTGCTCGACATGTGCCAGCAGCGAGGCGTGGTGAGCTCCAGATGAGCCCACGATGGGCCAGGCACCAACGTCGACGATCAGCCCCAGCGCTTGCATCGGCCCGCTCGAGCACGCCTGAAAGTCCCCTACCCTCCATTGCGTGACCAGGCGCATGACGACTAGCGACCGATTCACCACCGCCGACCTCGAGCGCCTCGACCTGCCCGAGGGCTGGCGCGCCGAGATCATCGACGGAGTCCTCTACATGAGCAAGGCCCCCGGCTGGGACCACCAGGAGGTGGTCGGGCGCGTGGCGCTGACGTTGAGCGCCTGGGCCGACGAGCACTGGGGGCGTGTCAACTTCGGCATCGGCGTGATTTACGCCGAGGACGACAACGTGATCCCCGACGTGGTGTGGGTCAGCGACGAGCGCCTGGCGCAGGGTCTCGACGCCGCTGGCCATCTCAACGAGGTCGGGCCCGAGCTGGTCGTCGAGGTGCAGAGCCCGGGTGCCGAGAACGCCCGCCGCGACCGGGAAGCCAAGCTGGCCCTGTACAGCCGGCGCGACGCGCTCGAGTACTGGATCGTGGACCCCGTGAATCGCACCATCCACCAGTACCACCGGCCCCAGGGCGGGCCGCTCCAGCCGCGGGGCGTGGTGGCCGGCGACGAGTGGCTGACCAGCGATCTGCTGGAGGGCTTCGCCGTCGTTGTGAGCGAACTGTGGCCGTGATACCCGGCACGCTCGCCGTGATCTGGCGACGCCGGAAGCGAGCGGGCGCTGGCCGCGGCCGCAGCCGTCGCTGCCGTAAGCGGTAGAGCCGGCGCTTCGGTCCACCGTCCCCTGATCCCGACCCGGTAGCATGCGCCGGCGGAACGCCGAAAGGAGTGGGGACGATGGAAGCGGTGGTACGGCCAATCGAGCGTCAGGCGCAGGCGGTCGGCAGGGTGGATCTGCGCGTGCTGCGCGGGGCGCTCGTCT
>CBJLVJ010000683.1:0-2640 GCA_966426465.1 uncultured bacterium
GATAACCCGCTGAATCAATGGGAGCACCGCGGCTCCTGGCACACGCACGAGCACAACCACACCGCGATAACGCATAGCCACGACTATTCGCAGGAGGACGAAGAAGCCGAGCACGCGAAAGAAGGCCACATTCACGACCACTCAGCGCCGGCTTCGACGCGCGCGTAGCTCACGCGCGTAGCACAATAGCGGGCGTTGGGCTGGGTTGAGGCGATCTGTATCGCGCCGGCGGCCGGTGCCCCGATGGACCTGCTTAGCCAGGCCGAGGCAATCGCGGGGGTTGGCCTGGCTGGCGACCGGTATGCGAGCGGGATCGGGTTCTATTCGCCGCGGCCGACCGATCCCGGAGCGCGAGAGGTCACGCTGTTTGAGGCCGAAGTCCTGGACAGCTTGCAACGCGAGTGTGGCATCGCGCTGAGCGCCGCCGAGCACCGCCGCAATCTGACCGTCCGCGGAGTACGGCTCGAGACGTTGTTGGGCGAGCGTTTTCGGGTGGGCGAGGTGCTGCTCGAGGGCGTCAAGGACTGCCCGCCGTGCGAGCACCTCCAGCAGCTCGTCGGCAAGCCCGTGCTCGAGCCGCTCGTCCACCGCGGAGGCCTGCGCGCACGCGTGCTCGAAGGTGGCACGATCCACGTCGGCGACACGCTGGCAGCAGTTGCCCGGCCTGTGGTCACCGCCGACAGGCCATAAAGTCGGGTTATGGTGGTGATAGCGGCGTTTATACCGCTGGTCCGCTCGCGGTCGTGCCATACTTAGCCGCAGACCGATAACGTGTTGACTTCTTAAGACACACTCGACAGGCCCCGCTCGGCAGCGTCGCTTTGGGGCGAGTTGGTCGGACCCACTTCCAGACTGTTCGGCCCGAGCTGATGCGCAGCGCGCGTCCGCGGCGACTCCAGACGAGGCCAACCACAGGAGGTGGTTCGGAATAGTGGCACGCACAGACCTCGTCATTCGCATCGCCGGTGAAGCCGGCGAGGGCGTCCTCATCACCGGCCAGATGGTCACCCAGGCCACCGCCCGCGCCGGTTACTACGTCCTGACGGATTCCGTGCCGCCCGCTGAGATCAAGGGCGGCTACAGCTTTTTCCAGATCCGGCTGGGCGAGCAACGCCTTCGCGCACGCGGCGATCAGGTGGATGTGCTGCTCGCGTTCAATCAGGAAGCCTTCGACAACTCGATCGGCCACCTCCGGCCCAACGGCATTCTGATCTACGACTCGGCCGAATTGAACCCGCCCGAGAGCGATCGCTACCGCTCCTACGCGGTGCCGATGACCGACATCGCCAAGAACCAGGTCGAGCTGACGTTAGCCAAGAACATGGTCGCGGTAGGCGTCGTAGCTGGTCTGTTTGGACTGGACGCGGGCCACGTCCACCGTCTGCTGCGTGAGTCGAAGCTGGCCAAAAAGGGCCAGGAGATTCTCAACAAGAACCTGAAAGCGGTCGACCTGGGCTACGCGTACGTGCAGGAGCGGGTGAGCGAGCGTGGCACGCTGGCGGTGCGCCCGGCGAAGCTCGAGGGCCGCGTCGTCCTGTCTGGCAATCACGCGGTGGCGCTCGGGGCAATGGCGGCTGGCTGTCGGCGCTACGCCGGCTATCCGATCACACCTGCGACCGACATCATGGAGTTTCTCGCCGACGAGCTGCCGAAGGTGGGCGGCGCGGTGGTCCAGGCCGAAGACGAGATCGCCGCGATCGGCATGGTGCTGGGCGCATCGTACGCCGGCCAGAAAGCCATGACCGCCACCTCTGGCCCGGGCATCAGCCTGATGACCGAGATGCTCGGCCTGGCCAGCATGGCCGAAATCCCGACGGTGGTGATCGACTGTCAGCGCTCCGGACCTTCGACGGGCATGCCCACTCGCCACGAGCAGGGCGACCTGAACATTGCTGTCTTCGGGGCGCACGGCGAGGTTCAGCGCGTCGTGCTGGCGCCAACCAGCGTCACCGACTGCTTCTGGACCACGGTCGACGCCTTCAACCTGGCCGAGGAGTTCCAACTGCCGGTCATCGTGCTGCAGGACACCGTGCTGGCAGTACGCACCGAGAGCATCCCCAGGCCCGATCTGTCCAGCGTGAGGGTCGTCAACCGGCGCACGTTCGCCTACCGTGACACGGGCGACGGCCAGGCGCCTGGCTACAACGCCGCCTCAGGCCCCGAACGGTATTTGCGTTACGAGATCACGCCGGACGGCGTGTCGCCCATGTCCATTCCTGGCACGCCCGGTGGCGCCTATGTCGCCACGGGCCTGGAGCACACGCAGGCCGCCAATACCAGCTCGGATGCGCGCAATCACTCGGCCATGACCGAGAAGCGCTTCAAGAAGCTCGAAGGCGTGCTCGCCACAGCGCCGGCTGCGCATGAGTACGGTGACCCGTCGGCGGACATCGGCTTTCTGACATGGGGCAGCACGCTCGGCGTGGTGGCGGAAGCCGTCGACCGCCTGGCGGCGCAGGGCATCAAAGCCCATGCGCTGGCCCCGCGCCTGATCTGGCCGCTGCCCACCCATCAGATCGATCCGTTCCTCCAGGGCAAGCGCGTGGTGATCGTGCCCGAAGTCAATTACACGGGGCAGTACGCGCAGCTGCTCAGAGCCCACTACCCGAACGTCGAATTCACGCGTCTCAATGTCTACGG
>CBJLVJ010000684.1:0-2639 GCA_966426465.1 uncultured bacterium
CGCGCGATGGCCAGGCGGGACGACGAGGAGCTGGGCATCATCTACCGCCTGCAGCACGAGCAGATGGAGGTGCTGGCGATCCTGCGCGACTCGCAGGACAAGCACACCGAAATCCTGGAAATGCTGCGCCGCCGCAACACCGACGGCTCACCGCACGCCTAGCGGTCTCCAGCGCTTCCCGGAACGGTCCGATCCGCGCGCTCGTAGGTGAGCAGGACCACCCCCGAGCGGAAGGGCTTGGCGCTCGCCAGCTTCAGGCGCTGCTTGCCGCCGATGTCCTTGAACAGCGCCTTGCCGCCACCCAATACGACCGGGTGGACCAGCAGCTGGTACTCGTCGATCAGACCCAGGCTGGTGAGCTGCTGCACGATGCTGGCGCTGCCGTAGATCAGCATGTCCTTGCCGTCTTGCTGCTTCCAGCGCTGTACGGCCTCGGGATCGATCTCGCGCCGCAGCTCCGAATTGTTCCAGTCGGCCGTGCTCAGCGTCCTGGAGAACACGACCTTGCGCATGGCGTTCAGCTTGCGAGCGTAGGCCTTCTCGGGTTCTGAGGCGTCGGGTTTATCGGGCACATACGGCCACGAGCCGGCGAAGCTTTCGTACGTCACCCGGCCGAGCACCAGCGTGTCGGCCGTGTTGACGATGTCGTCCTCGTACTTTCCCATCTCGTCGTTGAAGCTCTCGCCGACGAAGCTCATGTCGTTGTCTGGGCCGGCGGTGTAGCCGTCGAGCGAGACCCATTCACTCAGCACGAGTTTGCGCATGATCCGAGACCTCTCCTTGTGCGTGGTTTGAGCGCCGTTTCATGGTGTGCGTCGAACGCCGTCAGGCAGAATCGACACACACCCGGCCGTCTCAGATCTCGGGCGGCGCGCTCCCGATCTGGCGAACCTCGACGGGCGGCGCCCCGGCTGGCCCGATGAATTGGACTACCCGCGACGCGAGCTCGATCGCTCGCGCTTCGCTCTCCACATCGACGATCCAGTATCCGGCCAGCGACTCCTTCGATTCGGCAAACGGACCGTCAGTCGCCACCGGGACACCATTCTCCCAGGCTACCGTCCTGGCCTGGCTCGGGTCGACCAGTCCGACCGCGTCCACCAGCTCGCCCGACTGTGTCAGGTCCGCGTTGAACGTGTGCATGAACTGAAACATCTCGCGAATCCACTCCCTGGTCTGCGTCTCCAGGCCGGACTGATCTCCAAACATCATGATGATGTATTTCATGCAGGTACCGTGTCGTAGGCGGCCTCCAGCGCTTGCACGTCGATCTTGCTCATCTTGAGCATGGCCTGCATGACACGTTGGCTCTTCTGCTCGTCCTTGTCGCTCAACATGGCGCCCAGCGCCCTGGGGATGATCTGCCAGGACAGTCCATACTTGTCTTTCAACCAGCCGCACGGCCCTGGCTGCCCGCCGTCCGCGGTCAGCTTCTCCCACAGCTCGTCGACTTCGGCCTGGTCCTCGCAGTCGACATAGAACGAGATCGTTTCGGTGAAGCCGGCGTATTCCGGCCCGCCATTCAACGCATGGAATTGCTGGCCGTTGAGCTCAAACGTGGCTAACATGACCGACCCGCCTGGACCAGGCCCGCCCTCACCATAGCGCGACACGTTGAGCACCCGCGAGTTCTTGAAGACCGAAACGTAAAAGTTCATGGCCTCTTCGGCCTGCGACTCGAACCACAAGAACGGTGTAATCGAGGTCATCTGACGTCCCTCTCTCCGCCACAGTATTCTGATCGGACGCCCGAGTCTTCCAGGGCGTCCTTTCACGAACAGGGTCGGAGCTGAGGCGGCGTTTTCGACATCGCCGGCGGCAGCCGCGCCGGGTTGGATCGCCCGAGGCCGAGCTCAGTCCGGCTCGCGTGGATCGTCGGCAAGCAGCCCGCTGCGCACCGCCCAGGCGGCGACCTGTACGCGATTGGCGCAGTCCAGCTTGCGCAGGATGTTCGCAACATGATTGGCGGCTGTCCCGGGCGTCAGCACCAGCGCATCGGCGATCTGGCGGTTGCTCTGCCCGCGGGCAATCAGTACGGCCACCTCGCGCTCGCGCCGGGTCAGCGGGCACTCTGGTGGCCCAGAACGCGCCGGCGGCGGCTGCGCGCTCGAGCCCTCAGGATGCCTCGCGTCGCTGCCGGGTTCGGGAGCTGCCGCTGCTCGGGCGACTGGTGCGGACGGTGTGTCCGTGTTGACCCGCAGCGCCAACGCCCGCTCGAGGCGCCGTTCAGCCTGGCGCGTCAGCCGTTCCAGGATGAGCGTCCTGTCGTCGTCCCCACCTGGGATAGACGACAGAATGAACGTCGCCCTGTGCCACAGGCGCACGGTTTCCTCGAACGTGGCGCAGGCGCGCATCCACGGACTCCCCGACGGCGCCACTGCACTCCAACCATCGCCAGAACGCGCTGCAGTGACCTGCATCGCACCTCCTGCTGCTATGGCCAAATTTACCCGCATGCCCACAACTGCAACTGCCATGCCGGCGCGAGGCGCTGGCGCGCTTCATGCCGCCAGCCTGTGCGGCTCTGCCCCTTGCTAACCGAGGTCGAGGCGGATCCTGAACACGCAGCAAGCCAGGGCGCGGGGCGGGGGCGGGCTGCCCTACGCCGGCGGGATGCGGCGGTAGACAAGCCGCCAGAC
>CBJLVJ010000685.1:0-2637 GCA_966426465.1 uncultured bacterium
CCCGTAGCTCGTGCTCGGGGTGGCGGTAGGCGTGCAGCAGGCACACGCCGACCGCGCGGACGCCGCGAGCGCGCAACTCGTCGGCCAGCGCAGCCACGGCGGCGTCGTCCAGCGGCCGGTGGACGGTCCCGTCGGCCAGGACCCGTTCGGGTACGGCGAAGGTGAGCCGACGTGGCACCAGCGGCTCGGGTTTCTCCAGCCGCGCGTCGTACATGTCGTAGCGATGCTCGCGGCCGATCAGCAGGGTGTCGCGGAAACCCTCGGTGATGAGCAGCGCGGTGACGGTGCCCTTGCGCTCGATGACGGCGTTGGTCACCAGCGTCGTCCCGTGGACCACCGTGCCCAGCGACTCCGGCGGCAGCTCCTCCGCCTGCAACTCCCCGGCCAGTGCGGCGCGCACAGCGGCGGCCGGCTCGCCCACCGTGGTCAGCACCTTGCCGACCCGGAAGCGGCCGCTCTGCCCGTCTACGAGCAGCAAATCCGTGAATGTCCCGCCGATATCGACTCCGGCGCGCCACTGGCTGCCTGCCATGCCTCCGGTGTTACTCCTTCTCGATGGTCGGGTAGCGGTCAAGGGGGAAGATGTCGACCTGTGGCGAGCGCTGCTGCGACAGCAGTCCACCGTCCACCGCGAGCGTGTGCCCCGTGATGTAACGCGCGTCGTCGGAGGCGAGAAAAGCCACGCCCGCCGCGATCTCCTCCGGCGTACCCAGGCGCCCCAGCGGCACCGTCTTGCCGCGCTCACGCTGTTCCTGCTCGGACAGCGGCGTGGTCAGGATCGAGCCCGGGGCTATGGCGTTGACGCGAATGCCGTACGGCGCCAGGTCGAGCGCCGCCGCGCGCGTGAACGCTTCAATGCCGCCCTTGGATGCGTCATACGCCACGTTGCCGCGGTGCGCTCTGGTCGCCCCGCCGCTGGACATGCTGATGATGCTGCCACCCTTACGCCGTGCCATCAGTCGGGCCGCGCGGTCGGAGCAGAGATAGACGCCCTTGAGGTTCACGTCGAGCACGCGATCCCACCACGCCTCGTCGCCGTCGAAAAAGTGGCGCGACTCGTTCACCAGCCCAGCGCAGTTGACCAGCACGTTGACGTCGCCGAACCGATCCAGGGCAGTGTCGAACAGGCGATCCACGTCGGCTTTCCGCGAGACGTCGGCTACGACTCCGATCGCCTCGCCCTCCGCCGCCGCGATCGCCTGAGCCACAGCATCAGCCGTTCGCGCGACGTCATTGACTACCACGCGAGCGCCTTCCTGGCCGAAGCGCTCGGCCACCGCCCGACCGATACCATGCCCGGCTCCCGTCACCAGCACCACCATGCCTGTAAATCGGCCCTGCTGCATGCGCAATCCATACCATAGGGCTTCGGATGTCCGCTGCTGACGAGACCCCGCAAGCCTACCTGGCCCTTCCCGCGGATCGAGTCAGGCGACGGCGCATCGCTGTTGTCGGTGGCGGCGTGATGGGCACGGCAACGGCGTACGCCGCGGCACGTCTCGGCGGGGCTGGCGTGACAGTGGACCTGTACGAAGCGCAGCAGATCGGCCACGAAGGCGCCGCGTCCATCGACAGCGCACGCCTGTTCCGCCACGCCTACGGTGAATTGTCCTACTACACGCGCTGGGCAGCCGAGGCGTTTGTGCTGTGGCTTGACCTGGAACGGCAGAGCGGCCAGACGCTGTACGTGCAGACCGGGAGCGTCTGGGCGGCGCACGCCGAGCAACACGTAGCGATCCCGCCGGCGATGGCGCGCGTGTTCCTGTCCGAGGATCCGCGCGCGTTCATGGAAGGCAGCCGCAAAGCGATGACCGCGCTCGGACTGCCGAACGAAATCCTGGACAGGGCGGAGTACCGCAAGCGCTTCCGTCAGTTCGCCGATACGGGCGTGGTGGCCGCATTCCTGGACGTCAACTCCGGACTGCTGCTCGCCCGCGACGCGGTCCTGGCTCTGGGCGACCTCAGTCGTCGATTCGGGGTGACGGTCCACGAAGGCAAGCGGGCGCTGGAGGTCGCGCCTACGGACGCCGGCTGCGGCGTGCGTTTCGCCGATGGCACCAGCATCGAAGCAGACGTGGTGGTGCTGGCGATCAACGGCTGGCTGGCGGATGTCCTGCCTGACCTCCCGCGTCGTCTGGCAGTGGCCGGCGCGGTGGATGGCTCGATCGAGTGGGACACTGGCTTACTGATCACCGAGCAGGTGATGCACTACCTGGTGCCAGACCCGGCCGTGGCTGCCGAGTTCGAGCCGGGGCGGATGCCCTTCTGCACCTGGGCCAGCAACGGTATCTGGGCCTTCCCGGCCCGCAATCGAGCGGTCAAGATAGGTGACAACTACCCGGTTCGCACATTGCGGCATCCGACCGAGCGGCGCATGCCCGAGCTGGCCTTTCGCGAACGAGTGTTGGACCTCGCCAGGGAACAGATGCCGGGCCTGCGCGACGCAACGCTGGTGCAGGAGCGCACCTGCTTCTACGACTATTCGCCGGATGGCGACTTCATCCTGGACCAGTGGGACGAGCATGCGCGACTGATGGTGGCGTGGGGGGGTCGGGGGCACCACCGCCCATTCGGCCAATCGTGCGGACACCACCCCGACCGCCCGGCCCAAGTCGCAGATCACCGGTGCGGACACCA
>CBJLVJ010000686.1:0-2627 GCA_966426465.1 uncultured bacterium
GCCAGTCGATCTCGAGTGGACCGAGGCGCGTGACGAGCCCCCGATCCTCGGGTTCCGTGCCTGGCTGCTGGACGCTCATACGTTAACGTGCGCCCGGCGCGTCAACTGCGGGCGATGGCAATCTTCTGCGGCTCAGCGCGGCGTCGGCGCGCCCGCCCGGCTGGCTCAGCGGTTATCTCTTCGCCAGCAGCAGCCGACTCGGCCGCGACGGCTGCCGAGGCATTGGCTGTAGCGTCCCACGTACGGATCGCTGCCTTCAAGAGATTGCGTACGAGTGGGCGTGTCCCTTCGCCGAGCGAACGAGTCACACTGACTCCGAGGCTGGCCCCCAGACTGAATCCGACGAACCCGAGCAGCTCTTCCATGTCAGTATCTCCTCTGGATAGTTTGGCCGCGGGCCCGGCCACTCACGAAACCGCCGCCCGTTCGGTCGCGCTGGACGTAAATGGGATCTCCAGCATACCGGCGCGCATGCGCGCGACACCTGGCTCCAGCGCCGCGAGCGCCAGTGGCAGGGCCACCTCGCGCCGGATGTTTCCCACCTCCACGTAGAGCTCGTTGCCGCGCTTGGTCAGCTCGAGCCGATCCACCTCCACATTGGGCATGGGGATGCGCAGCACATATCCGTCGCCGTGCCGCTCGATCCGCTGGCTCGGCCCGATGTGCAGGACCTGCACCGGGTCGCGCTCGGCGAACACGCCCTCCGCAAGCCGCGCAAGTGCATCGATGCCGACTGGCTCCTCGGCCGTCAGCGGCACCTCGAACAGGGGCAGCGACGCGAAAGCGGCACGAATGTCCTGCATGGTCCGCCGCTGACGCGCGACCAGCGCATCGAGATAGCTGTCCCCGGTAGAGGAGGGTGCAAGCAAACGATTGACCAGCACCGCGTCGACAGGGTATTCGAACAGGTTCAGGTAGGTTTCGGCGCGTTGCGCCTCCCGCAGCACCGTGCGATCCGGAGTGAGCACCAGCCGGTACGAGCTGCGCTGCGGATCGATCAGCGCGGCGCGCAGCGTCTTGACGCGTGCGGCCAGGTGGGTCATGACGTCGACGACCCGCAGGTCCGGCAGCACGCTGCTGAGGAGCGGGCCGGCCAGTCGCGTCAGTCGTCCCCGCCACTCCCCGATACGGCCCGCGTACCACTGGAACGACTCGGGCAGGCTCAGGAGGCGAATGGTCTCACCGGTTGGCGCCGCGTCGACAACAATACAGTCGTAGGGACCGGTGCGCCCGGTGCGCTCGATCTGGATGAGCGCGGCGACCTCCTCCATGCCTGGCAGAATGGCCAGCTCGTCGGCCTGGATCTCGGGCATGCCCTCCTGGCGCAGGAAATCCGCCAGGTGAGCCTGGACCGTACCCCAGCTCCGCCGCACCTCTTCCAGGACATTGACCTCCTGGGCGTACAGCCGGTCGGCAACCTGACGTGGCGTGTCGCCGAGCTCGAGGTCCAGCACGTCGCCCAGACTGTGCGCCAGGTCCGTGCTCACCACCAGCGTGCGGTGGCCGAGCGCCGCGGCGCGGACGGCCGTGGCCGCGGCCAGTGTCGTCTTGCCGACGCCACCCTTGCCGACGTACAGGATTAGCCGCGCGGCCTGCCCGGCAGGTAGATGGCTAGGCGTCGCCGTCGGCATCCCGCTGCACGCCCTGTGGGGGCTCGCGATGGAATTTCCAGAACGAGTCGAACGCGTACCACAGCAGGACATAGGCGGGCACCTCGGTCAGGCCCAGCCCGTTGCTCGCCGCCCGCCACAGGCCCACGCCACCCAGGGCCATGGGGAACAACAGCTTCAGGTCGACCCGCTGCCCCGTGAACTGCGAGATCTGCCGATCGAGGTCGGTCATGGCGTCGATCAGGCGGACCGAGGTGGTGCTGCGACCGACGCCCGCTTCGGGCAGGTCGAGCACGTCGCGCGCCGTCTCTTCGACCAGCACGCCGACGTCACGGAGGATGCGCACCACGTCGGCAGAAGAACGGGTGTGGCGGTCGTAGCGCACCAGCACGCTGCCGGTGGTCGGATTGACCTCGGTCTGGCCAGATCCGAAGGCATCATCCAGGCGTTCACGTACCGTACGCATCGCTCGAGAGTGGCGGCTGCCCGGCTCGACGCGCACGCGCAAGCGGCCCGGCGTGTGGCTGGCGACACGCGCGCGGAGACGGGGCGGCGCGCCGGAAGGCTCGAGCGGGGTGGACGCGTTGCCTGCGCTGGAAGGCTGGACTGGCGCGGGCGGGCTGGCTGCGCTGCTGCCGTCGGCAACCGGAGCGGCGGTAGCCGGGCTCGAAGCCCGCGCCTCAGCGCGGTTCGGCCGCGCTCGTCTCGGCCTGGTTGCCACGTTCGGCGCGCACCTCGGCGGCGAGGTCGTCGAGTCCTTCGCGCAGCTCGGCCGTTGTCTCCTGCACCCGGTCGGCGACGGCCAGGTAACCCCTCACTACGCCCTTGGTGACGGTCCGCAGGCCTTCACCGCCGCCGCGGGTGAAGGTAACCACCAGACCTGCACCCAGACCCCACAAGGCGCCGTTGACCAGTCGACCAAACGCATCTTCAAACATGCTTTCTCCTGTCGCAGCCGCGAAGAGTAGACGATATGTTAACACGAACGGGCCGGCACACCGGGACCCGCGGTACGCG
>CBJLVJ010000687.1:0-2625 GCA_966426465.1 uncultured bacterium
CAGGCATGGAGAGCTCGCCAAACGACGGCCGGCCGATCGACATCCACGTCCACGTGGCCACCGGCGATGCCCTGCGCGAGGCGACCGAGCAACACGCGGAGCAAGCGGCGGCAGCGGAGGCCTACTTTGGCGCGCGGCGCTTGCACGTACCGGCTGATGAGGTCGCCGAGCACTACCGCCAACTGGGCATCATGGCGGTGATCTTCGACGTCGATCAGCAAGCACGCACCGGCATGCGCGCCTCCAATGATGATGTCGCCGACGCGGTGCGCCGCCATTCGGACGTGTTCATCGGTTTCGGCAGCATCGACCCGAACCGCGGTCCAGCGGCCATCGAGGAGACGAGACGCTGCATCGAGCAACTCGGACTCAAAGGCATGAAGTTCCACCCCGCGGTCCAGGCGTTCGCGCCGAACGACCCGCGCTTCTACCCCTTGTGGGACACCTGCCGCCAGCTACACGTGCCGGTCATCTTTCACTCGGGCATGAGTGGCATCGGCGCGGGCACCGCCGGTGGCGGCGGCATCCGCCTGAAGTACACACAACCCCTGCTGCTGGACGACGTGGCAGTGGACTTCCCGGAGCTGACCATCATCGCAGCGCATCCGGCCTGGCCGTGGCAGGAGGAGCAGCTGGCGATCGCGCGCCATAAAGCCAACGTCTTTATCGACCTGTCAGGTTGGGCGCCGAAGTACTTTTCGCCCAGCCTGGTCCAGCAGGCCAATAGCCTGCTCCAGGACAAGGTCCTGTTCGGGTCCGACTACCCGGTGATCTCCACCGAGCGCTGGCTGCGCGAGTTCGAAACACTTCCGCTGAAGGACGAGGTGCGCACGAAGATCCTGCGTACCAACGCAGCGCGGCTGCTGGGCATGGCCACCGCATGAGGTGGTGAGCTCTTTTCGCCGCGACCCTGGTCTCGACGCCGAGTTGCAGCCTGCCTGAAACACATCGAATTGCGCCGCTACTGGAGAGCTCATTCAAGGCCTGCCGTAGCTCGCGATCGAAGGCGCGCCGCTGCCTCATCCATCGCCGAGCGTGCGAAGCTGCGCTGCGAGTGCCGACATTCCAGGTAGTCTTCGACCGTACCTGCGGCTCTGCTAGGGTGGATTGGCGTGCCCGCCACCGTGAGCCCGACACCGGTCGCCTATCGCAGCTTGCTGATGATGTACCTGCGCCCCCACGCCAGCCTGCTGGGGTGGTTGGTGACGCTGCTGCTGGCCGGCATCGCCCTCCAGGTCGCCAGTCCGCTGCTGGTCGGCCGCTTCGTCGACGGTGCCCTGGGCGGCGCTCCGCAAAGCGCGCTGCTCGAGATCGGCGGCCTCTTCCTACTGGCTTCGATCGCCCAGCAAGCGCTGCTGGTCGGCGCCACGTATTTCGGCGAGCGCGTCGCCTGGAGCGCCACCAATGCGCTCCGCGAAGACCTTGCTGCGCACTGCCTGAGCATGGACGCGCCGTTTCACGAGCGCCACACGCCCGGCGAGTTGATCGAGCGCGTCGACGGCGACGTCACGGCGGTCGCGAGCTTTTTCTCGCAATTCGTCATTCAGGTTCTCGGCAACGTTGTGCTACTGCTCGGGATTCTGGTCGTCCTGTGTGTTTTCGACGCGCGCGTCGGCGCACTCCTGACCTTGTTCGCGGCACTTGCCCTGCTGCTCATGCTCAAAACGCGCGCGATCGCGGTGCGCTCCTGGGTCAACTTTCGTGAGACGAGCGCGCGGCTGTTCGGGTTCATCGAGGAGCACCTCAACGGACTCGAGGATCTGCGCACTGCCGGCGCCGAGGCCCACGCGCTTGGCACGCTGGGCGGCCATGCGTCGGCGCGAGTGCAGGCCGCGCGCATCGCGCGTCTGCTGTCGGGAATCCCGTGGAGCATGCCCATACTCCTGTCGGCGATCGGCACCGCATTGATTTATGGCCTGTCAGCCCTTCTGGTAGGCGCCGGGGCGCTGACGATTGGCGCGGCCTTCACGCTGTATTTTTACGTTCGCTTGCTGTTCATTCCGCTCAACCATATCAGCAGCCAACTGGAGGAGTTTCAACGTGCCAGCGCCGGTATCGTGAGAATCCAGCAAGTTCGCTCCTGGCGGAGTACGCTGGTAGAGCCCGTGCGGCCGGTACCACTCCCGGATGGACCGCTGTCGCTGGAAGTCGAGCGTGTCCACTTCGCCTATCATCCGGGTGAATCGGTTGTTTCCGATCTCAGCTTCACGCTCACCGCCGGCGCCACGCTGGCTTTGATCGGAAGAACCGGCAGTGGCAAGACGACCATCACCCGGCTCGTGGCGCGGCTGTGGGACGTGGACTCCGGATGCGTACGCGTCGGCGGTGTCGACGTGCGGCAGGTGCGCCGTGAGGTGCTGCGCGCGCGGATCGGCGTTGTCAGCCAGCAGCCACAGTTGTTCCGCGCTTCCGTGCGCGAAAACCTCACGCTTTTCGATCGATCAGTCGCTGACGCGCTGATTCTTCGCGCGCTGGATGAGCTTCAACTCGGAGACTGGGTGCAGCGCTTACCTTGCGGTCTGGACACGCTGGTGGGCGCGGGTGGCCGCGGTGTATCGGCTGGCGAGGCACAACTGCTCGGACTGGCTCGAGTATTCCTGCGCGACCCGGGCCTGGTCATCCTCG
>CBJLVJ010000688.1:0-2621 GCA_966426465.1 uncultured bacterium
CGTCGCCCGCGCGCAGGTGGGCGGGTGGCCACGGGCGGCGCGCACTATCCATCAAGTCACGATATATCGCGCCCCCGCCACGGGTGTCAAAATTCTGCGGAGCTTCAGAGCTGGCTGGTGATCTGGCGGAACTCCTCGGCGCTAAAGCCGCGCAGGGTCTGGGTGGTCACGTAGCCGCGCGACAGGACGGTGCCGATCACTCGGCCGATGGTCGCGTCGTCGGGCGCTTCCATCACCGTGACAACGTCGTACTGGCCCATGGTGATGGCGTTGGCGAGCACCTTCACGCCCAGCTTCTCCGCGACCGGCGCCAGGCGGTCGAGACGATCGGACGTGTTCTTCACGTCCGTGCGACCCTGTTCCGTGAAATTGCTGAGAACCACGTACATCGGCATGGCGCCCAGTGTACGGTCGATCGGCGCTGCTTCAAGCGCTAGCGCGTGGGCGACCCGGAACTTTGCGCGAATCTGCCGGCACGGTCACAGGCGATCATCGTCACCACCCTGAGAGAGAGACAGGTGCACCTGGCTCACTCAGGAGTGGGCGCAGGCGTTGGGTCGCCCTCGGGCGCCGCGAGATAGGTCTCGTGAAGACTGGTCAGGCGTAGCTGGTGTGGGCCGATATTGCGGCTCAGAATCGACAGTCCGGCAAGATGCGCCTGTAGTCCGGCCGTGCTCGCACAACAGTCGACCAGCACGACCGGTTCAACCCCCATGTCGAACAGGTCCATGGCGATCTTCAGGACGCACATGTCCGTATCCAGGCCCACCACCCAGATCTGCTCGACGTGGTCGTCACGGATGCGTCCGGCGAGCGCCTCGGGCATACCCGCCAGACCGTGCTTGAGAAAAATGTTGTCGTCGTCGGCGACGTCCGCGAGCTCGTCGACCAGCTCGGTTTCCGGTGGGCCCGCACACGCGTGCCAATCCAGCAAGGTCTGGTAGGGCGAGCTGTCGATATTGATGAACAGCGTGTACAGCACGGGCGCGTACTGGCCGCTGTCGATCAGGCGCCTGATGCGCGACGGAATGTGCCGCGTGTACTGGTTGACGAACCCGCGCTGAACGTCGACCACGAGCAGTGGATCGGCCATGCGTCAGGCGCGCGCCAGCACGTCGGTCACGCCGAGCCGGTGGAACGTGCTGGAGCGCATCACGTCCTTCCACAGTACTACAGGACGAGGCGGCGCTCGGGTCGACATCGCGGAACGCGTTTTGCTTAGAGATGGTGAGGCAAGAGGGTTTGCCCAATGCGTCGCCGCCTCGCGCTCCTCGTTTCGTCGCTGTCACTCGTTAGCTCTCTCCTGCTGGGCGCTGGTCCGGCGGCCGCGAGTCGATTCGGCCCGCCGTGGATGTCGCGCGTCATTGCCGACCAGGCGGCGATTTACCAGCAGCCGGATCTGTCGTCGGCGGTCGTCGGCCCGCTGGCGCATGGCACGATCGTCGTCGTGCTCGGCGAAGGCAGCGACAGCGGCGGCCATGAGTGGACGCAGACCACGCTCGGCTACGTGCCGTCCGAGTCGCTGACCGAGTGGATCGACCCGTGGGTGGCCGACGTCACCGTTCCGAGCACGCCGGTGTACGCGAAGCCCAACGCCAGGGACGCGGTCCGCCTGAGCGCAGAACAGGGTCAGCTGATGCGGGTCACGGGTGTTTCGCACGGCATGAACGGCGATACCAACCTGTGGTGGTCGACCACCGAAGGCTACGTGGCGCTCGACGCGCTACAGCCAAGCCAGAATCCCTGGTCGACGACGTGGACGGTTCCTGACGGGCTGCTCGCGCTGAACGGCTGGTGGGGCGCAACGCGGACGGACGCCAACGTGCGTGCTGGCCCGACCACCGATGCGCCCAGCGTGGGCCACCTGCCAGCAGGCGATCTGGTGAAGGTGCTCGTGGAAGGGCCCGGGCAGGACGTTCAGGGCAGCTCGACCTGGTATCGCATCGATGGTGGCCGCTACGCGGGTGGCTGGGTGCACAGCTCGCTCATCCGCCGCGCCGCTGAGCCCCAGGCCAACACCACGCCGCCGCCGTCAGGCTCGGCGTCGGGACGCTGGATCGTGGTGGACCGCGCGCACCACTCGCTGACCCTGGTCGACCACGGCCAGCCGGCGTTTGTCACCTACGTGGCGCTCGGTGTGGCCGGGCGTGAAACGCCGACCGGCACGTACAGCACGTGGGGCAAGTACCGCGCCGACGATATGACCAGCTCCAGCGTGAAGGACCCGGGCGGCTACTACGACCTGCCGAATGTGCCAGACACCCAGTACTACCTGGACGGCGGCTTCGCGATCCACGGCACGTACTGGCACGACGACTTCGGCAGCGACGAGAGCCACGGCTGCGTCAACGTCACCTGGACCGACGGTCGCTACCTGTTCGGTCAGACGCTGCCCTACGTTGCCGACAGCCAGCTCACCACGCCAACGGGCCAGCCCGCGAGCGAGGTCGTGATTCTCAGCTGACTGCGCTACGCTGCCGCGGTGGCGCACGAATGGATGACCGGCGGCCAGGCCGCGGTGCGGTCGCTCGTCGGCGAGGGCGTCGACGCGCTCTTCGGGCTGCCGGGCGTCCAGCTCGACTGGTTCTTCGACGCGCTGTACGACGCGCGCCAAGCCGTCC
>CBJLVJ010000689.1:0-2620 GCA_966426465.1 uncultured bacterium
CTGGCCGAACCAGCCCCTGCCGTTCAAGATCTACACCTCGCTCGAGCCGCTGGCGCTGCCGCACGAGTTCAGCGCTTCGAGCTTGCCCGCATTGCAGGCCATAGCTGGCGCATGCACCCCGTTTGCACCTGCACTGGACCTCGAGATACTGGCGCGCCTGTGCTATTTCAGCAACGGCGTGACCCGTGTGCTGCGAGGCATGCCCTTCCGCGCGGCGGCGTGCACGGGCGCCCTGTACCACATCGAGCTGTACCTGATCTGCGCTGACCTGCCTGGCCTGGACGCCGGCGTCTACCACTATGGCGCGCACGACAACGCGCTTCGACGCTTGCGAGGCGGCGACTACCGTCGGCGCGCATCGAGCGCAACTGGCGATGAGCCCCGCGTCGCCGCTGCGCCGGTTGTCGCCGCGTTCACCAGCACGTGGTGGCGCAACGCCTGGAAGTACCAGGCCCGCGCGTACCGCCACGCCTTCTGGGACACGGGCACAATCGTGGCCAACCTGCTGAGCGTGGCGTGCGCCAACGGTGTCGACGCGCACGTGCTGGTCGGCTTCGTCGACGCCGAGCTGAACCGCTTGCTGGACGTAGACCCCACCCAGGAGGCGACGATTTGCCTGGTCACGCTGGGCTCTGGTTCTGCCGCGGTTGCTGAGCCTCCAGAGCCCGTTGTTGGTTTGGGCTTGCCCACGCGGCAGCTGTCGGCGCACCAGGTCGAGTATCCGTCGATCGTCGAGGCCCACCGCGCTTCGTCGCTGGCTGCTGGCGAGGATGTGCTGGCGTGGCGGCTTGCTTCTGGCGAGGATGTGCTGGCCTCGCGGCACGCCGCAACGGGCTCGCGGTCCGTTGCACCGCCTGTCGAGCCCGTGGGCGGCAGCATCGAACGGGTGATTGCGCGGCGCGGCTCGAGCCGTCGCTTCGCGCCTGACCCGATCGGACGACGCGAGCTCGAACTGATGCTCGCGGCGGCAACCGCGCCCATCCCGTCCGACGCTCCCGAGCTCAGCCAGCCGTACCTGATCGTCAATGCCGTCGACGGCCTGCAGCCTGGGGCATACGTCTTCGAGCGTCAGGCCGGCGCGCTGGAGCTGCTGAAGCCAGGTAACTTTCGGCGCGAGGCCGCGTTTTTGGACCTTGGCCAGGAGCTCGCCGGCGACGCCGCCGTCAACGTGTACTGGCTGGCCACGTTCGAGCGCGACCGTGATTACCGCGCGGCCCAGCTCGAAGCCGCTATCGAAGGCGGCAAGCTCTACCTGGCCGCGTACGCCCTCGGCCTGGGCGCCACGGGGCTGACGTTCTTCGACGACGACGTGACCACGTTCTTCTCACCCCACGCCGCCGGCAAGGCGGTCATGTTCCTGACCGCCGTGGGCCACCCCGCCCGGCGCGCCCTGCGCCCGTAGTTACGCGGTCGCTTTCTCGCCAGGCTCACCGTTGTTCTCGTTCGCCTTGCCGCGTCCCCAGTAGGCCTTGGCCGAGACCTGGTCCACGGTCAGGCCGCGCGCCAGCGCCGCCCCGAGCACGGCCTTGACGATCTGCACCTCGCCCGCGATGTACACGTGGCCGCGGCCGCTGGGCAGGTCCGCCGAGACCAGCGCGTCGAGCAGCATCGTGCTCTCGATGGCTGGTATATCGCCGCGGTACAGCCAGTTCACCTGCTGCGCGGCGGAGCCGGCCACAGACGTCGGCAGCTCATCGTCCGGCGAGCTCACCTCCAGGTAGGCCTGGGCCGGGATGTTGGGCGCGAGCGCCTCGAGCATGCTCAGGCTGGCTGGCGCCGCCGTCTCGTCACCCAGAAACAGGTGCCAATCGGCATCGCGGTCGAGGTAGATCTTGCCCCGCGGTCCGACGCCATTGACGCGATCGCCCGGCTGTGTGCTCTCCGCCCATTCCGCGCCCGGACCGTGTACACCGTGGGCCACGATGTTCAACTCGACGGTCGTGGTGCGCGGGTCGTAGTCGCGGATGGAGTAGCGCCGACTCAACGGCCGCTCGCCGCCGCGCAGTACCAGCATGAGATCCTGGCCGGGCTCGTAGCTGAAGTCGGCCAGCGCAGCGCCTGTCAAACGGATGCGTCGCATGCGCGGGCCGAGGTCGTCCACGTCGACCACCTCCAGCTCCAGCGGGCGCACGCCCGGGATCGACAGCAGCCGCTGCGGCAGCGGAAACGCGAAGCGGTCAATGTGTTGTTGCTGCACAGCGTTGTTATAGTGGCGGCGAGTGACTGTCGATCGGAAGCGCCCAGCGCACCCGCCCCTGGCGCGCATCTATTCGAGTCACCAGGAGGCGCTCGACGCGATTCGCGCGCTGCAGGCGGCCGGTGTCCAGCCACGGGCGATCAGCGTGGTGACGCGCTCGCACGCCGAGGCCGACACACTCGAGCACGATACCGGCGCCTCCGAAGACCTCGAGCACGCTAGCCACCAGCGCCGCCTGAGCGAGTTCGTGGACTGGCTCGGCCGCGTCGGCGGGGTCGCTGTGCCGGGCTTTGGGGCTGTGCTGGGCACGGGCGACCTGTGGCGCGACATCACACTGGCTGGCAGCGGGCGTGGCTCGGTGACGGGCGCCCTGGTCGGCGTAGGCGTGCCGGTCGACGAAGCGGCCGACCTGGAACGCGCGGT
>CBJLVJ010000690.1:0-2619 GCA_966426465.1 uncultured bacterium
ATACGTTCGGGGGATCGCGTAGGCTGGGGTGGCGAGGTCGCTCGCCACTGGTTGTCAACATGGCTCTGCTTCCACGCGCACTCACCCAGAACTTCGACCGCGGCGAGCGCATTCGCCTGGCGCTGTTCTACGCGGCGATCGTCCTGATCCACGTCCTCGGCTGGGGCCTGCTCCTGTCGCTGGCGCCCCAGTACCCCGCGCTGCTGGGTCTGGGCGGTCTGGCCTACAGCTTCGGCCTGCGCCACGCCTTCGACGCCGACCACATCTCGGCCATCGACAACACCACGCGCAAGCTGCTCCAGGATCGCAAGCGGCCGGTCGGCGTGGGCTTCTTCTTTTCGCTCGGCCACTCGTCGGTCGTGTTCCTCATCGCGCTCGGCCTCGGCTTTGCGGTCAGGATCGTCATGGACGGCGTGGTCGCCGAAGACGGCAGCCTGCGCGCCGTTGGCGGCCTGATCGGCACCGGCGTCTCCGGCGTGTTCCTGCTGTTGATCGGCCTGCTCAACCTGATCATCCTGCTCGACATCATGGGCGTGTTCCGCCGCATGCGCCGCGGCGAGTACGACCGAGTCACCCTCGAGGAGCACCTGGTCACCGGCGGCGTGCTCACCCGCATGTTCCGAAAGCTGTTCGCGGTGATCACCGAGAGCTGGCAGATGTACCCGATCGGCTTCCTGTTCGGCCTCGGCTTCGACACGGCATCTGAAGTGGCGTTGCTGGCGATCTCGGCCGGCGCCGCTTCTCAGGGTCTGCCGTTCACGGCGGTGCTCGCGCTGCCGCTCATTTTCGCCGCGGGCATGTCGCTCATGGACACCACCGATGGCGCGTTCATGGCCAAGGCGTACTCGTGGGCCTTCTCGAACCCGATCCGCAAGCTCTTCTACAACATGACCATGACCGGGCTGTCGGTGTTCGTGGCGCTGTTCGTCGGCCTGGTCGAGCTGAGCCAGATCGTGGTGCGCCTGCTTGGCCTGGAGGGCGGCGTGTGGGACGCCATCGCCGGCTTCGACCTGGGCAACCTGGGCCTGATCATCGTGGCCTCGTTCGTCGTGGCCTGGATTCTGGCGTTCGCGATCTTCAAGGTGCGCCGCGTCGAGGAGCGCTGGTCGGCGGCGCTGGTCGAGTCGAGCACGTCATAAGCACGTTCGTCCACCCGACAGCCGAAGTCTCGCCCACGGCCAGCGTGGGGGAAGACTGCCGCGTCTGGCGGCTGGCGCACATCCGCGAGAACGCCATCGTCGGCCCGGGATCGATCATCGGCGCAGGCGTGTACGTGGGCGCCGGGGTGCGACTCGGCCGCAACTGCAAGGTGCAGAACAACGCCCTGCTGTACGAGGGCGTCGAGCTCGAGGACGGCGTCTTCGTTGGCCCGCAAGTCTGCTTCACGAACGATTTCCTGCCGCGCGCGGTCAACCCCGATCTGTCGCTCAAGACCGCCGATGACTGGGAGGTCGGCCGCATCCTGGTGCGCGAGGGCGCCTCGGTTGGCGCGCAGTCGGTGGTGGTCACGGGCGTGACGATCGGCCGGTGGGCGCTGGTCGGCGCAGGCAGCCTCGTCAGCCGCGACGTGCCCGAGCATGCCCTGGTCTACGGCCAGCCCGCCCGCGTGCGGGGCTGGGTGTGCTACTGCGCTCGGCGTCTGGCGGTCAGCGACGGCTCAGGCTGGTGCGCCCAGTGTGAACGCCGAGTTGCGCTGCCTCAGGAGGCCGCGGCCAGCTCGACCGTCTGAATGTTGCGCACGGTCAGCGCGCAAAAGGTCGGATTGATCTCGACGCCGATCGATCGCCGACCGAGCCGTTTTGCGGCCACCAGGGTCGTGCCGGATCCGGCGAAGGGATCGAGCACCAGGTCTTCGGGATAGCTGTACAGCTTGATCACGCGGCGCGGGAGCTCTTCGGGGAACGGCGCAGGGTGGCCGACGCGGCGCGGATTGGCGCCGGCGAAGTTCCAGACGCCGTTCGTCCAGGCCAGGAACTCGTCGCGGGTAATGTCACCGCGGCGACCCTGGGCGGGTCGGCGGAACGTGTCGCCCTTGTGGAACACGGCGATCATCTCGACCGGCGCGGTCACAAACGGCGCTGAGGGCGACAGCCACGAGCCCCAGGCGGTACGGCGGCTGATGTTCTGCTCGTTCCAGACGATCGACGTCTGGTAGGTCCAGCCGACCTCCTGGAAGATGCGCACATAGTCGGTGTACATGGCGCGCTTGCCGCCCTTGTTCGAGTCCAGGGGGATGTTGATACAGGCGCGGCCGCCCTGGGCCGAGACATGCAGCAGCGTGGTGGCCCAGGTACGGACCCACGCCAGGTAGTCGGTATAGGGCTGGTCGTCGGCGTAGCCGGCACGGCCGTAGTCGACCCCGAGCGAATACGGGGGTGAGGTGACCACCAGGTTCACGCCCAGGGGACCGGCGGCTTCGAGCAGCCGCCCGCTATCGCCGTGCAGGACGCGGGCGAAACCGTCGTCGTAGACAGGCGCGGGCACATCACCCGTCTGAGGGCGGTCGGCGCTGGCATCGAGCATGCCGGCGACGACGGGGCTCAAAAGGTGCAAGCCAGCAGGATCGCGTTCGGACTCGGCAAGCAACGGAGCGATTGTCGCAGCGCCCTGAATCACAGG
>CBJLVJ010000691.1:0-2619 GCA_966426465.1 uncultured bacterium
CTGCGAGCTTGACCGTGCCGCCGAAGAGTTCGACTCAACCTCCGACGCGCAGCGGCAGGCCGCTGGTAGCGCTTCGCCGGAATGGCGTGGCAGCTACCGCCGCCGGTTCGACGAGCAGTTGAGCCAGGCGCAGCGCACGGCATGGTGGGAGGCCGGCGAGCTCCGCGAGCTCGCTGCACGCATCCGCCGAGCGACGCAAGCCGCGCGCGACGAACAGGCACGCCGCGAACGCGAGCGCGAGCGCTGGCGCCGCGAAAAGGCGGAGGAGGATGCGCGACGCGCACGTGAGCAGCGCGCCCGTCAGGAACAGGCGCAACGGGCGGCGTCGGGTGGCTGAGGCAGCGTGAATCGGAAGCGAACCTGCTGTGGACGCTGAGACCAGCTCAGCTGACCCACAGGCGCTCTTCGCCTACGCCGAGGTCGGCCTGCGCATCGACGCCCAGCTGGAAGCGTCGGCGGCGCGACTTGCGGCACTGCTCGACCAGTTCGCGGCGACCTGCCGCGAGTATCCCCTGGGCATCGACGGCCGCGTTGCGGACCCAATGCGTGCCCACGCCCGCCGTATGCGGGAACACGCCGTATGGGTGCGTAGCGTCGCCGAGCAGTTCCTGCAGGCTGACCAGGAGGGCGTCGCTCCCGACGAGGGGGTGGTCATGGGCACGCTGGAGAGCAGCACGTCGGTGGCGGGCTGGAGCGCAGCAAGCAAGATCGAAGCGGCACTCGAACACGCTCTTGCGAGACTGCCCGCGGCGTTGGCCGATCAGCTACGAGCGCTGCTCACACCCGAGAACGTCGCGGCGCTGGTGCTCATCCTGGGTGTCTGGGCAGCGTCACAGGCGGTCGGCGTGGGCGAGATCGTCGATCTGCTTCTGGCTGTCGGCGGTGTCATCATGCTCGGACCGGAGGCGATCCGCGCCGTGCGCGAGCTGGCCGAGTTCGCTACGGGCGCGCTCGGCGCGCAGAGCGAGGCCGATCTGGACCAGGCTGGTGGACATCTGGCCACTGCGGTCGCCATCGTCGGTGTAGACGGGGCCATGGCGCTGCTCGCGCACAGGGCGGGCGGCGCGCCAGGCGAGCGCGCACCGACATTGACGAAATCCCCGGACATGGTCACGCCCGAGGGTATACGCCTACAGGTGCTGGACGCGGCGCCACCCGAGAACCCATTTGTAGGCAGGTCCGCGTGGAGCGAGGACGATCTGGCCCAGGCGCTCGCCAGCAAGGGCGGAGAGCCAAGTCCACTTGAACGCCAGGCGGCGCTCGACACCCTGTTGGCGGAGGCGGATCAGAAGGGCATCACCATCCATTCCGACGAGGAGGCGCAGGCGTACCTCGACTGGTCGGCCCGAGCCCGGGGTGAAAGCCCGCAAGACCTCCACGCGGTGACACTCGGCGATGACATCTTCATCCGCGCCGAGTTACGCGACAATGTGCGCATCCTGCGTGAAGAGATGGTCCACGTGGAACAGCAGCGCCAGGGTGCGCCCAGCTCCGATCTTGTGACGCTGGAGATCGAGGCGCGCCTGGAGCTGATCCGCAACCGTCAGCGCTGGAGCCTCACGAACGACGAAATCCGACAGATCATCGATGAAATCCGTACCATGCGCGAAACAGGTAAGTATTGATGGACCTGGAAGGTCTGCCGGCTTCGATCCGCGCCAAACATCCGGAGGCGGTCCAGATCGCTGAAGCACTTCGGCAACACGCCTCGGGCATCCCTGTGACGGCCAGGTGTCCGGTGTGCGACCAGGTGTTGGTCGTTACGGAGATACCTGAGATTGGGTCGACGTGGGTCCGCTGTCCCAATGGACACGTCAACTATCACGCCCGCTCCACGCCGCGTGTGCCACCCGAGGCGGCGGATACGTCCGGCTCGGATCGATCGCCATCGTGGTAGGTTCGGCTGGATCTTGCGGCCAGGGGCTTCGTCTCACCGCAGTCTGTGCATGTGCGCGTACTCGGCGCCAGGCGGTTTGACGCGAGCCGAGTTCCGGTGCGCCGTTGTTGGCGCAGCTGCGCATCGAGCTGATCCTGAGCCTGCGGCGGGGCGAAAGCCTGCTCGTCAGCATCGTCGTGCCCCAATGACCACGCACTCGTTGACGCCCGCGGCGATGAGATAGGTGGCCGACTACTTCATTTCACCCAAAGACAAAACGGACCTGCACCTGGAGTTGGCCGAGTTTGCGGATGCGATCGTGCGCCGCTGGCCCGCGAAACTCACCACTTGGTCGAAGACGGCAAAGGCCCTTACGGACTCCGGTGGACCATACCTATGCGCTATTGCCGGCTCGACGGTGCGTTGAATCGTGCCGGCCAGAGCATCGCGCTTGACGGCGACGTTCGCGACGCCGCCGCATTTGCACGGTGGTACGCGAGCAGGTGCCCAGCCAATATCCGCTGTCCTTCTACGACGAGGGCTATTCCGCGGACGTGCCACTGACCGAGGGCACATCGGCTGAAGAGCTTGTCCAGCCCTTCCTGATTCAGCTCGTCTTGCCGCGCTGCGGCGGCGTGCTGCGCTGCCTGTGCGCGGGCTTCGTCCGTGAAGGCTTCGGCGGCCAGTTGCTCGGCCTCCTGCCGCTCAGCGAGCAACGCCTCGTACTGCGCCAGCTCCAGGGT
>CBJLVJ010000692.1:0-2614 GCA_966426465.1 uncultured bacterium
AGAATGTTTGCCCACAGATCCCCCACGCGCTGCAGGCGCTCAGGGGCGGTCAGGATCGTGAAATCCGTCGGGAATACCGTGCCGACCTCGTTCCAGCGCAGCGGCATCGACACCGCCGCCCAGGGCAGAACGCGCGGCGAGTAGATCGACGCCAGCGTCTTGCCGCGGACGTTCTGGTTGTAGTCCACGAAGACTTTGCCCTTGCGCTTGTCCACCGCCCACTCCACCGTCACTTCTCGGGGGTGCTGCTGGACAAGAAACCGCGCGAGCGTCTCGCTCACCGTGTGCGTGGCGTGGTAGTCGAGCGTACGCTCGATCGGCACGTAGATGTGCAGGCCCGTCCTGCCCGTCGTCTTGACGAACGATGCCAACCCCAGGTCGTCGAGCATCGCCTTCAGCCACAGCGCCGCCTGACAGGTCGCGGCGAAGCCCTCCGGGTGCAGCTCAGGCTCTTCACCGCGCGCCTCCTTGCCCGAATACAGGTACGGGTCGAGGTCGAACACGACGAAATCGGGATAGTTCAGCACCGACTGCTGCATGTTCTCGATCGAGCCCGCAAAGGTGGTGGGCAAGCCCTCGGCGTCACCCGACGTATCCACGCGCGAGTACCACGTGTGCAGCTCGATGTCCGCCACCTGGCCCAACCACAGCAGGGTGGCCAGGTTGTTGGCGCGCAGGTACTCGCCGTCGCCCTTGTTCTGGTCCGAATACAGAAACGTGGTTTCCACAAAGGGCGGCAGCGGCTGCTCGTAGTGCTTCTGGTAGAAGTGCCCGCCGGTGATGCCGTTCGGGAAACGCACCAGGGTGAGTGGCCGATCGCGCAGGTGCGGCAGCAGAAACGGGGACACGCGCGCGAAGTACAGCACCAGGTCGCGCTTGGTGAGCGGCCGCTGCTCGCCGTGAGCCGGCCAGAACACCTTGTTCAGATTGCTGAGCGCAAGCTCGTGGCCCTCGACGTTCAGGACGAGCTTCTCGCCCGTGTGCTGCTCGAGCTGCGCGACGATCTCCGCGAGCCCATTGCTGGTCGCCGGACCAGCCGACGGCGGGGGAACCACCTCGCTCGCGCTGACATCGCGAGCCGCCTTGTCCTCGCGCAGGCCCAAGAACACCGGCGCGCGCAGAATGCCGTCTGAGGTCCTCTCCGCGTATTTCACCTGCGCCACCAGGTCGGGCTTGACCCAGGTGATCGGTCCTTCGGCCTTACCCGGTCGGCGCCACATGCCGACGCGCGGTACCTCGCCATCGAATGGCGACTCGTCGGTGCGCAGCGCCTGCAGCCGCTCGTGCACCGCCTGCAACGTCCTGTCGTCGAAGCCAGAACCGGCGTGACCGACGTAGGTCAGCCGCGACCCGCCGGGCCGGTAGTAACCCACCACGAGCGAGCCGAACGTGTTCGCGCGCGCGCCCGCGCCGACGGTGTAGCCGCCGACCACGAACTCGTCGCTCTGGGTAGCTTTGATCTTCATCCACGCGTCGGTGCGTTTGCCGCTCTCATAGCGGCTATCGCGTCGCTTGCCGACGATGCCTTCCATGCCTGCCGATCGCGCGGCTTCGTACAGCGTCTGCCCGTCGGCGGCGAAGGTATCGACGATGCGGACCCTGTCGGTGGGTAGCAGGCTCGTTCCCAGCAGCTCTTTGCGCTCGGCCAGCGCCGCCCCGCGCAGGTCGTAGCCAGCGCGGTACAGCAGGTCGAACGCGTAATACAGCATGAACGGCTTTGGCTCGCTGGCGCGGTTCTGCAGGGCCTGGAACGACGGTCGGCCCTGGTCGTCGAGCGCCACGATCTCGCCGTCGAAGATGGCGTCGCGATACGGCTGTCGCCGAAGCGCGTCGACCAGCCACGGGAACTCACTCGAGCAGTCCAACCCGCGCCGCGACGACAGCCGCACCTGGCCGTCTTCGACCGTCGCGATCACGCGGTAGCCGTCCAGCTTGGGCTCGAACAGCCAGTTCGGATGCGAAAACGGCCGTTCCGCCACGGACGGCAGCATCGGCGTGACCAGCCGCGGCAGTGGGCCCTGGCGCGCTCCACTCATGTCGGCGGGATCGAGCAGCAGCGAGCGCCGACGCGGGCCGGGCGAGCGCCCGGACTTGAGGTCGTCGATGGTCAGCCCGCACAGGATCGAGGCGTCTTCGGCCAGCACGTCGTGCGCGGCGTCGGCGAAGCTGTCGTCTTTTTTGAGGAACAGCCAGTTCTTGTCCTGGGTGTGCACCAGCGTCCAGCCGCCATGCAGCTTGCGACCCTGCACGAAGATGCCCAGCTTGCCGCGTTCGATGCCCTTGCGCACCAGCGCCTCGGCGCGGGCACGATCGAAGCATGGTCGCCCGTCCTCTTCCGGCGCGTAGATGCCCGCGTCCCAGACGATCACCTGCCCGCCGCCGTACTCGCCCTTTGGGATGCTGCCCTCGAACGTGGCGTAGTCGAGCGGGTGATCCTCCGTCATGACCGCCAGGCGGCGCTCGCCATGCGTATAGGACGGCCCGTTGGGGATCGGCCATGACTTCAGCACCCCATCCACCTCGAGGCGGAAGTCGTAGTGCAGCCGCCGCGCGGCGTGCTTCTGCACCACGAACACCAGCGGCCCCTGGCGCTCGCGCCCGGCATCGCCCGGTG
>CBJLVJ010000693.1:0-2610 GCA_966426465.1 uncultured bacterium
CGCGGCTGGTGTGGTGCGCCGCGGGCGGCGCAAGCATGTGCATCCTGGGCGGCGCGTTGTCGGCAGCGCAGCTGCTTCCGACGCTCGAGCTGGCGCCGCTGTCGATCCGCGGCGATGGAGTCAACTGGCGCGATGCGGTGGCGGGCTCCCTGCCAGCTTACCTCGCAGTTCGAGCGCTGCTGCCGCCGTTCTGGATCGATGTGCCGTTCACCGAGTACCTCGGCTATGTCGGCGTCACGCCGGTCACGCTCGGTCTGCTGGCCGTGGTGCTCGGTCGCTGGCGGCCGGTGCTGTTCGGCTTGCTGGTGAGCTTCCTGGGTATCTTCCTGGCGCTGGGTGAGAACAACACGCTCTACCCGCTGGTGTTCTCGTCCGTGCCCGGCTTCGATACGTTTCGCGTGCCGGCGCGCTGGCTGCTCCTGTGGGCCTTCGGCGCGTCCATACTCGCGGCGCTCGGCGCGGACTGGATCGGGCGCGGCTCGCTCGTGAGGCTGCGTGAGCGCGCGCTGTGGCCCCGAGCCGTGCTGCTGGCGGTCGTCCTGGTGACGGCGCTGGCCTGGCAGGACCAGCAGGGTGAACCATTCCCGCAACGGCGCACGCCGTTCGCCTTCGCGGCCATCGCCGCGACCACACTGGCCCTTGCCGCGCTGCCGCACGTCGGCCGGCCGCTGCTGGCCGTCGGTCTGCTGGCAGCGATGACTGGGGTAGAGCTGTGGGCCACGGCCGACCTCTCGCCCGCCCGGCGGGCGCCACCACCCGCCTTCACGCAGGGCGAAACGGTCGACTGGCTACGGGCGCACGGCGTGACGGATCAGGAACGGCTGCTGAGCCTGGCGCGGCCGGAGTACGTGCCGGCAGCGGATGGCGAAGTGCGGGCGGGCCTGTCCGCCTTGCCCGACACGCTGGTCGAATCGGTGCTCGTCGCGCAGAAGTGGCACGACACGCTCACACCCAATGTGCCGCTCCAGTTCGGCTTCAACACGGCCGACGGGTATGACGGAGGCGTCCTGCCGCTGCTGCGCTGGCTGCATCTGAGCAGGTTGCTGGTCGACTCGCCCCGACCAGACGGCGTGCTGCTGACGCGCCTGGCCGACCTGCCGCCGGACCGCCTGCTGGACCTTTTCGGAGTGCGCTACCTGATCGCCAACGAGGGGACGCTCGGGCGCCCGGACATGCAGATGGTCGACTTCGGCGACCTGCGTCTGTTCGTCCGCTCGGTCCGCGTGCCGCTGGCCCTGGTGGTGTTTGGAGCGACACCCGTAGGCGACGAAGGGGCAGCCCTGGCGCGGCTCGCTGGCTCGGACTTCGATTCGAATCGCGAGGTGGTGATCGAGAGCGACGCCCCGCGCCTGGTCAGCCAATCAGCGGGTATGGCCGTAGCCCCGGATACGGTGGGCCCCGAACGCTGGCACGCCCGCGTGTCGCTGAACGAACCGGGCTATCTGGTGCAGCGCGAAGCGTGGTACCCGGGCTGGCGGGCGCGCGTCGACGGCCGCGACACGCCGGTGGTTCGCGCGGACGCGCTGTATCGCGCCGTGCCGCTCGACCCGGGCGACCACGACGTGGAGCTGTTTTTCGATTCGGCTAGCTTCAATCGTGGCGCGGTCGTGACGCTCGCTGGCCTGGTTGTCATAATGGTTGTGGTGGCCTGGCGGCCTATAATGCGGCTGCGTGCCCAGGCTTGATACGGCCCGCACACGCGAACGAGCCGAGACGGGCTCAACCCTGGTGCTGCTGCATCCGGGTGAAGTCACCGACGCTGCCCTGGCCAGCCACCTGGTCGCTCTGCTGTTCGCTGCCGCCGGGCCCTTGAGCCACAGCGATGCCGCGCGGCTGCTCGAGATCTCACCCGAGCGCCTCGTGGATGTGTGCGACCTGCTCGATCGGGAGCCGCCGCTGGGGCTTGCCCTGCAGCGCTTCGAGGACCGCGTGGCGCTGACCACGGCGCCCGCTTCGGCGGCTGTCGTGGAGCGCTTCCTCGGCTCACCGCCGCCGGTGCGCCTGTCGCGGGCTGCGCTGGAGGCGCTGGCGGTGATCGCCTACAAGCAGCCGGTCACGCGCGGTGAGATCGACGCCATCCGCGGCGTCAACTCGGACAGCGCGGTGACCACGCTGCTCGGTCGCGGCCTGGTTGCCGAGGTCGGCCGGCGCGAAACCGTCGGCCGCCCCGCCCTGCTGGGGCTGACGCCCGAGTGCCTGCAGTACCTCGGCCTGCGCTCGCTGGACGAGCTCCCGCCCCTGCCCGAAGCTGCCGAAAGCTGAACTCCCCAGAGGGGACCCGTTCTCCATCGGGGGACCCTGCACGGAGTGCTCACCCCGCAGGGGACCCACTTGGAGCTATGAGAGCGGCAACTCGCTGGGTGGGCGCGGCCGCAAGGCAAAGCGGTAACGACTTGCGCTTGAACTTGTATACTGTCTAAGCCGCGTGGCTCCTGTGCGCCCGCGGCGTCTTTTTGCATACCGCTCTGCGCGGCAGCTTGACGCTGGGAGCCATCGGAGACGAGAGCATGTACGCCATTGTCGAAACGGGCGGTAAGCAGTACCGCGTAAAGCCAGGCGACACGATCGCCGTCGAGCGCATGGCCGGGGCGCCAGGCGAGGTGCTCGACC
>CBJLVJ010000694.1:0-2607 GCA_966426465.1 uncultured bacterium
CGTCCCGCGAACAAACTATCTCGCGTCCGAGCTGGTCCGGCGCCGCACCTGCGGCGTGCCGCGCCACCTCCCGGGACTGGAGGGGGACGGGATCACTCCTTAGCGGATGACGCGCCGCTCGATGGGGTCGAGCTCGAATCCTTTGAGCCCGAAGACTCTTTGGCGGACGAGGACGACGTAGACGACGCGGAGGAAGAGGGCTCTGAGGACGCCGAGCTGCGGCCGTTGTTCGAGGACGACGTGCCCGCGCGCGAATCGGTGATGTACCAGCCGCTGCCCTTGAAGACGATGCCGACCGGGTGAATGACCTTGCGTAACGTCCCGCCGCATTGCTCGCACGTGGTCAGGGGCGGATCCGAAAAGCTCTGACGCTTCTCGATGAGGTCGTTGCACGCGGTACAGGTATAGGTGTAGGTCGGCACGTTGGTTCAGGCTCCAGCCTGAGTGTAAACACTGGAACGTTTGAATCTCGTTAGCACGGCCCCGACTCTTACAATCGGGCCTGCACAATGACGGTCGGCCAGGCAGCCGAGCCACTCGAGGTAGCCGTGCGATCGCGCGCGGTCGGCTCGGCGCGTCGGGCCGCGGCGCGCTGGGAGGCGGCGCAGGGCTATGGCTTTCTGCTGCCAGCGCTGCTCTTGCTGCTGCTGTTCCACCTGTTGCCGCTCTTCTACGCCCTGTTCTTGAGTCTGTTCAATGCCCGCGTCTTCAGGGACATGTGGCAACCAGGCCCCTACGTTGGGGCCGGCAACTACGCCAGGCTGCTGAGCACCACGGAATTCACGCAGAGCCTGGTCAACACGGTGTGGTTCGCCGCCCTGACGGTCGTGCCGGGCCTGTGCCTGGCAGTGCTCTTTGCCCAGCTCCTGAACGCGAAGATCTGGGGCCGCACGGGCTATCGCGCCACGTACTTCCTGCCGTACATCACGTCGACGGTTGCCGCGGCGGTCGTCTGGCGCTGGATTTTCCAGCCGCGTGTGGGCATCGCCAACTCGGTCCGGGACTGGCTGGGCTGGCCCGCCCAGCGCTGGGCGGACGAGCCGCGGGGCGTGTTTCAGTTGGTCGGGCAGCTCGTCGGGGTGCCACTCGAGGGCTGGCTGGCCGGACCGAGCCTGGCGCTGGTGACCATCGCGCTTGTCTCGATCTGGTACTCGGTCGGCTTCAACACGGTGATCGCCCTGGCCGGTCTGACCACCATTCCGCCTGACCTGTACGAAGCGGCACGCATTGACGGCGCCAGTCGCATGCGGCTCTTCCGACACATCACGCTGCCGCTGCTCACGCCGACGCTGCTGTTCCTGCTCATCGTCGAGACGATTCGGTCGTTCCAATCGTTCGATTTCTTCTACCAGATGATGGCTGGCGTGCCGGTGCCCGGCGCCAAGGTGGTCACGATCTACCTGTACGAGCAAGGCTTCAAGTCATTCAATCTGGGCTACGCGGCGGCCATCGGCATGGTGTTGTTTGTGGTCATCTTCGTGCTGACGCTGGTGCAATTCCGCGCCACGCGTAGCCGCGTCGTGTACGCCGACTGATGGCGGTGGCAGCCAGCCTGCCGCGTGTGGCAGTCCGCCTTCCGCGCGGAAGTCAGATCGCGCGTCACCTCGCTCTGCTGGGCTTTGGATTCCTGATCGCGTTTCCGTTCATCTGGATGCTGCTGACGTCGTTCAAGCCCTTCGAGGAGACGCTCAGCAGCCCGCCGACGATCTTGCCGGCCGTCTGGCGGCCCGAGAATTATGCCGAGGCGTGGCGCGCCGCAGACTTTCCACGTTTCTTCACCAACAGCGCCATCGTCTCGCTGACCACGGTCGGCGGAACGCTGGCAACCTCGGTGCTGGCCGGCTACGCGTTCGCCCGACTCCGCTTCCCCGGGCGCGACCTGCTGTTCTTCGTGTTCCTGGGTACGATGATGATCCCGCAGGAAGTGACGCTGGTTCCGAACTTCGTACTGCTTTCAAACCTGCCGTGTCCCATTCCGGTGGACACGGTCTGCAACCCGAAAGGCTCCGGGTGGTTCGACACGTTCACCGCCATCTCGGTGCCGTGGTGGGTAAGCGTCTTCTCGATTTTCCTGCTGCGCCAGTTCTTTCTGGGCATCCCGAACGAGCTGTGGGAAGCAAGCCAGATCGACGGCGCCAGCCACTTCAGGTACCTGTGGCAGGTTGTCGTGCCACTCTCGACGCCGGCTCTGCTCACGGTCGGCCTGTACGCCTTCGTGCAGAGCTGGAAGAGTTTTCTGTGGCCGCTGGTCATGACCAGCCGACCCGACGTGCGACCCATCCAGGTCGGGCTGTCGACGTTTGCCCTGGAAAACGGCACCTACTACCACACGCTGATGGCCGCCAGCGCGCTCACCATCGCGCCGGTGCTCATTCTGTTCATCCTGGTCCAACGACAATTTCTCGAAAGCATCGCCCGTAGCGGCCTCAAGGGCTAAAGGGCTAAAGGGAGGAGAACGTGCCGATGTGGCCAATTCTGCGTGGCCTGCCCATCCTCGTGTTGCTTATCGCGGTGGCGTGCACCAGCGCGGTGCCGAGCGCGCCGGGCGCACCGACCCAGGTCGCGCCCGCTGCGACGAGCGTGAGCGCGGCGGCCACGGCCGTGGCG
>CBJLVJ010000695.1:0-2606 GCA_966426465.1 uncultured bacterium
GGCGGCCTCACGGAGAGCGGCGTCTCGATCGTGGCGCCGCACGGCGATCCGCGCTGTATCGACTGGGTCTCGCATGCCCAGCCCGATCGGGTGATCGTCAACATCAACGTACGCGCCGATATCCGCGCGTTTCCGGCCGCGCTTCAGGCGCAGTTCTGGCGATTCGTCGACGAGTGCACGACGCTGGTCGCCGAGCTCGACGACGCAACCTACTTCAACACCCAGGTGTACGCCGTGCTGCGGCCGCCGCCGCCGTCGTGCAGCTGACCTGCCGAAGTCTGGCAGAGGTCAGGTGCGGGAGGTAGTCGAGGCGTTGGGGTTGTAGGTTCCGTCCGGGTTGGTCGGCGGGGTGGGTACGTGGGGCAAGCTGACGGGTCCGCTCGGGGTCGAGACATCCGAGCCCGGCGTGGGCGCCGCGGGCGGCGTGGGCGTCATGCTCGAGCCTGGCGCGGCTGGTGCAGTCGGGACCAGGCCACCTCCCAACAACGCACTCGGGTCGAGCAGGAGCGACATGGCCTCCCGCCTGGGCAGGTCAGCCGCGTCTTCCTCTTCTTCTTCCGCGATGTCTTGCGCGACCGCGGGTTGTCTGGTGTCGTCGTCCGGCATGAGGCTGCGCGGCGCAAGCGGCGTGCCAGAATGTCGCATGCACACGGCAACGGCCAACGATCTCCTGGCGACCATCCGTCGCGGCGGGCAGCTCAGCCCCGAAGCGACGGAGAACCTGAAGCTGTGGCTCGAAGACCCCGCCCTGGCGGAGTTTGCGCCTGACATCCAGGCGCTGGTGGAGCGCGGCGACTGGTCCGAGCTCGAGGACGCCTTCTACAAGCACATCAACATCGGCACGGGCGGCATCCGTGGAGCGATCGGCCCGGGCCCCAATCGCATCAATACCCGCACCATCGGCGAGGCAGCCCAGGCCCTGTGCGAGTTCATCGACGCGCGCGGAGCACAGGCCCGCGAGGGCGGGGTGGTGGTCAGCCATGAAGCCCGCAAAGGATCGGTCGAGTTCGCCACGGTGTGTTCCGAGGTGTTCGCGGCCAACGGCATCCGCTCGTACCGCTTCGACGGCGTGCGCTCGACGCCGGAGGTGTCATTCGCCGTGCGCTACCTGAGAGCAACAGCCGGCGTCCAGATCACCGCCTCGCATAATCCCAAGACCGACAACGGGTTCAAGTTCTACTGGTCGTACGGCGGCCAGGTGGTGCCGCCGCTCGACCAGGAGTTCATGGAGCTTGTCAGCGGCGTGCGCGACATCCGCCGCCTGGCGCTTGGCTCCGGGGGTGAGCGCTGGGTGACGCACGTCGGACCGGACGTCGACGAGGCGTACCTGAAAGCCATCGGCAGCCTGTCGGTCGAGACGAGTCGATCGGCCCGGATCGCCTTCAGCGCCATCCACGGGGCAGGCAAGACAAACGTTCTGCCGGTCCTGGAGCGCGCCGGGTTCGAGGTCCGCCCGGTCGTCGAACAACTGGAGCCGGACCCCAACTTTCCAACCGCCGCCGGCAAATTGATCAATCCGGAATACCGCGAAGTCGTGGCGCTGCCGCTGGCGTTTGCGCAGGCGATCAACGCCGACATCGCCATCTGTGCGGACCCCGATGCAGACCGCGCCGCGGTGGCGGCCAGGCCAACTCCACAGGACGAGCAGGTAGAGCTGCTGCGGGGCGACGACGTTGGCGCGGCGCTCAGCCACTTCGTGTTGAAGCGTCGCCAGGAGCTCGGTCTCAGCTCGCCAAACGACCTGGTGCTGGAGACGTTCGTCACCACATCGCTGATTGCCGATATCGCGCGCAGCTTCAACACGGAGTGTATTTCGGACCTGAACGTCGGCTTCAAGTGGATCGCCCAGATCATCCAGCAGCGGGAAGATGAGGGCCGCGTTGGCTTCTTCTTTGCCGCCGAGGAGAGCATCGGCTACCTGGCCGGGAATGTCGTCCGTGACAAGGACGCGGCCATTGCCGGCCTGCTCGCGTCCGAGATGGCCTCGGCGCTCAAAGATCGCGGCCAGACCATCTGGACCTACCTCGACGAGCTGTACGCGCAGTACGGCTGCTACCGCAACCTGCAGCACCTGGTGGAGCTTCCTGGCAAGTCGGGCATGCAGGTCATGCGAGAGGTCATGCTCGGCCTGCGGCGGACTCCACCCATAACCCTGGGGGGGCGACCGGTGCTGCGCATGATCGATCGGCTCCAGGAAGCGAAGCGGACGCGCGATGCGTACTCGCTCGGCAGTGGCGACGACATGATTACCTTTGTGTTGTCGGAGGACCTGCGCAACCGGGTGACCGCGCGCCCTTCCGGCACCGAACCGAAGCTCAAGTACTACATTCAGCTGTACGAGCCGGTTGACGGCGACGTTCGGTCGGTCAAGGGTCCGCTGAGCGAGCAAGCCAAAAACGTGGCCATGGACGTGGTCGAGCAGAGCCGGGCCGTGATCGGCCAGGACTTGCCCTCGTCGGACGCCAGCCAGGTCGAAGCATGGCGCGCCGAGTGGAGCCGCGGGGTGCGACGCCTCGTGTAGGTCTTTCCCCGGGAGGGGACCCACGTTGGTCCATGGGCGTGGGCGCGACGAGGGCACGACCGCGCCGCAACCGCGTGAGGGTCGG
>CBJLVJ010000696.1:0-2600 GCA_966426465.1 uncultured bacterium
ATCGTGGCCGCGGAGTGGGACTTCGACGGATCGGGCGACTACGCGGTGCAGTCGAACGTCCTCCTCGGTTCGGCTTCTCGCCTGACCGTTGCCGAGACGCACACCTTCACCGAGCCGGGCACCTACTTCCCGGCGGTTCGCGCCGTCAGCCGGCGGCAGGGCGAGCAGCAGGAGCAAGTCCCACGAGAGCCGCACCGGCACCCCGCCGAGCAGCACCCCTAGGAGTGTAGAGAGCGCACCGACGGCGCCGAACGCGCCAAGGATTCGGCCGCGGTACGCGTCCTCAGTCGCGGCTGGAGCAGCGTCGTCTGACCTGCTACCAGCCCGGCGATGGGCACGCCCACGATCGCCATGAACACCATCGCAGGCCAGATACCCGGCCAAACGACGTGATAGTTGAAGGTCATCAGGTCGAATAGGCACAGGCCGAGCGCGCCGAAGCCCACGAGACGCGACGGTGAAAGGGCCATGCCGCGCGAGCTTACTAGCAGCCCGCCGAGGATTCCACCGATCGCCTGGGACGACACGATCGAGCCGTACGCTCGCGCGTCTCCGCCCAGCACGGTCGTGACAAACGGCGCGAACAGCGAGCCCATGACTCCCTCGCCGATGGCCGACACCGCCACGAAGCCGAAGATGACCGTCAGCACGCGGCTGCGCGGCACCCTGCTAAGTCCGTCCAGCCACTGCCGCAGCATTGTCGCCCACAGCGTGCCCGTCGAGGCCGCTGCTGAAGTCCGCGGGCGCCCGTCGACGTGGGTCAGTACCGCCATTACGGCCGCCACGACGAACGAAGCCGAATCGAGCATCGCGACACCGGCCAGCCCGGTCGACGCGACGACGACCCCGCCGAGAGCCGGCCCGACCAGCCGCGCCACATCATTGGCGAGAGCGCTGAGCGCGTTCGCCCGTAGCAACTGGCGCTCCTCAACGAGGTTCGGCAGCAGCGCCCCCAGCGCCGGGACTACGACCTGCGCCATGGCCGATGGGACAAACGCGACGACATAGACGAGCCACAGGCGCTCACTCGAGGTCACTACCAGCAGTGGGAGTAGCCCGAGCCCGAGCAGCAGGTTCGCGACGATCAGCGTGCGGCGTCGGTCCCAGCGGTCCACGAACACGCCGGCGACCGAGCCGAGCACGATACGCGGGGTCACGCGCACGGCGAGCATCGCGCCCGTGGCGAGCGTCGAGCCGGTCGACTGGTAGACATAGACCGGCAGCGCCGTCAGCAACATCCAGTCCCCGATCAGCGAGATCAGCCCGCCAAGCCAGATGTAGCCGAAGTTTCGTTGCCGAAGCAGCGCGAACATGGTGCTCCCGGTCAAGGTAGTAATGCCGTGGCCGCTGCGGCGGCGCGGAGGGCCGGCTGGAGTGTGCTCGAGGTTGTGTCGAGCTCAGAGGCCACTTGGGCCCTTACCCTCGGCTTCCAGTGATAACGTCGTCAGCTTCGGTTCACGCGGAACGCTGGACTACCACTTCCCCCGCTGTGGTATCAGGTGCTGTTTCCACCAGTTCGACGAGGTTGCCTCTCACCCCGTCAGCCGCCAACCGATTTGATTCTTCCGCTCCGGCTTGGTCCTGAAAGACGCTGATCGAGGCGACCGTCTGGTTGCCTGAGTCGACCGCGTAGTACGCGACGAAACCGTGAGCCTTGCTAACGGTGTTGACAAACTCCGCCTCAACGCGGCGCATCAACTCGGAAACCGTGCCGGGGTTCTTCATGCGATAGCGGCGCACACTGATGTACATCTTTGGGGCCTCCCTCTTACGCAGTACCGAGCGATGATACACCGATCAGACGGCAGCACCCCTGTTCACCACTGGGTTCGGCCCCACGCCTGGAATAGACGTCGACAATACGCGCGTTGGGTCGCGGTTATTGGGGCCAGCGCTGACTCCCGTGGAGGAATATTGCCGCTGTTTTGCTGCTCACCTCAGCTCCGTCCAGGTTGCCCATAACCGACGCGTCTCTTCCACCTGCCGCGGACCTCCGCGTGGCAGCATGCCTGTGACGGGGGTCTGGCGTTCGCCAGTTCGCGCCAGCGTCGCCCGGCGGAGCTCGGCCAGCACTGGCGGCCGGTCAATCGCTGGATAGCGCCCAGTTTCGGTCACCACAGCGTGTAGCCGCACGTCGGATCTCGGAAATCGCGGACGTCTGGCCAGTCGCGAACGGCACATAATGCATCGTCGGCAAGCGACTGTGGCGGCAGACACAACTCCACCGGCAGGTTATGCAAATGCGCGTGCGGCACCTCCTTACCGAGTGACTCTGGCCCGATGACGAGCTGGCGGGCGACTCGGGTGACTACCCCGACGCGCTCACCGCTCTCGGCTATCGCTTCGTGTGTACCATGCGCACCGCCTGCTCCCACACCGTCGGCACGCGGACGATCAACAACGACGTGCCACAGCGCGGATGCCAATGCCATGAGATCGGCTGTGTCGCCGGCACGACACGGCTACCGCTGGCTTCGACACTCCACGGCTCCGAGCACGACTATCGGCGGTTTGTGCAAGAACACAACTAACGCGTTGGCGGCACCGGAACTCCGGTAGATCGGGCCGATACTGCGCGCCACCGCAGCGCGGTGGCGTGG
>CBJLVJ010000697.1:0-2590 GCA_966426465.1 uncultured bacterium
CGCGTCTGCGCAGCCACCAGCGGCGGGGCACCTCGAGCAGCCCTGCCAGAACCAGGGCGGCAAGTAAGCCGCCGGCCGCGCCGTAGGCGAGCAGTTTCCGTGTGCTATCAGCGGGGATTGCGGGCGAAGCAGTGCCATAGCGAACGAGCACTGAGGTGGCCGCCTGGCTGTTGATCTGGAGCTGCACGAACTGTTGAGTGAGAGCCTGAAGTTGCCCGGAGTACGCGCCGGCAAATGCGGCAGAAATGACTGGGTCGGTTCTTTCGGGCAGCGTGTCCAGATCGGCCTGAACGGCGGCAAGCTGGTCGCCCAGCTCGTTGAGGCGGCTACGTATCGCCTGCTGCTGGTTGCTGGTGATATCCAGCCACTGAGTGCGAACGGCCTGGATGCTCTGGCGCTGCTCACCCGTAAGCTCCAGACGGTCCAGCTCGACCTCGTGCTGGAGCTCCTGGATATACTGAAGCTGCAACTGCGCGAACTGACTCCGCTCGTCGGACATGGCTTTGGTGAGGTCCTGCTGGCGCTGGTAGAGCTGCGCGGCGGTGAGCTGGCGGCGCGTCAGCTCGATGCGATCGCTGAGCTGTTTGCGGCGGGTATCGAGGTCCTCGCCCGCTCGCGCGTTGACATCGTTGACAAACACCTGCGCGATCGTGTCGGCCAGAAGCTGCGCAGTTGCAGGGCTGGTTTCGGTAACCGAGATCGTGATCAGGTTGCTGTCTCGCGGCGCTCGGATATCGATCTTCTTCGCCTGATCCATCTCCAGCAGATCGCGGCTGCTCACATCCAGCTTACCCTTCAGGGCTTCGCTTACCAGGCCATACAGGTGGGCTGTAGAGGCCTGAACGGCGAACGACTCCGCCGCGTTGCGGGCCTGAAGCGGCGAGCCCTGGGGATTGGTACTGGGGTCGGATTGGGACGGGACAAGAATGACCGCTGTACTGCGCAACGGGATTGGACCGTACAGGCTGTATTGATACGCGGCGCCGATGCCAGCCACCAGGCCAATGACCAGCAACCAGGACCACCGAACCATGAACGCGATGTACGGATTGGCTCCCACCGACCGCGCAACGGTGCGCGCGCGCACGGCTCGCTGTGTGCCGTTTCGAGTGAGCAGCGGGTGCACCTCAGCGGCCATCAATCGCGCCTGCGGTCGGGACGGATCGATGCCGGTCGTCCCTTTCGATCGACCAGCCGCAGCGCCGCGCGCAGACTGTCAGCCACGTACTGGACCTGCTCGTCGGCGAGCTCGGCGTACATTGGCAGGGACAGGATCTGGTCGGCGAACGCTTCGGTTACCCGCAGATCGCCGGCGACGCGTCCCAGGCCGAGAGCCGCCGGCTGTTGGTGGATGGGAGTCGGATAGTGAATGCCCGTGGCGATGCCGCGGTCAGCCAGCAGCTGGCGCACCCGCTCGCGTTCCACAACCCGAACCACGTACAGGTGAAAGACGTGCTGCGCGGCCGGCCGAGTGATCGGCAGGTCCACGTCCGTAGTGGCAAGCAGCTCGGCGTACCGGGCGGCCACCGCGCGCCGACGCGCATTCCATTCATCCAGGTGGTGCAGCTTCACGCGCAGGACTGCAGCCTGCAGCTCGTCCATGCGGGCGTTCACACCCATTTCATCGTGCTCGTACTTTCGGGTGGAACCGTGGTCGCGCAGCCGGCGCACACAGTCCGCGACGGAGCGCGAATTGGTCGTGACCGCGCCAGCCTCGCCGTAGGCGCCCAGGTTCTTGGAGAGATAGAAGCTGAACGTGGCGGCATCCCCGATGCTACCGGCCCGGCGGCCGCGGAGCTCGGCGCCGTGCGCCTGACAGGCGTCCTCGACAACGGTCAGTCCGTAACGGCGGGCGATCGCCATGACACTGTCCATGTCGGCCATCTGGCCGTACAGGTGGACTGGCACGATGGCCCGCGTGCGCGGACCGATGGCGCCGCGCAAGCGGGCAGGATCCATGGTGTAGGTGTCCGGGTCGATGTCCACGAACACCGGCGTCGCACCCAGCAGAACGATCGCCTCGACGGTGGCTACGAACGTATTGGCGACGGTGATCACCTCGTCGCCAGGCCCGACACCGCACGCGCGCAACGCCAGGTACAGGGCGTCGGTTCCGGACGAGACGCCAACGGCGTGCTCGACTCCGCAATGGATGGCGAACTCCGCCTCGAATGCCCGCACGTTGGGGCCCAGCGTCAGCTCCATGCTTTCCAGAGCCTGCAGGAGCGCTTGCTGAACCTCGTGCTTGATAGTCCCGTATTGCGCCTTCAGGTCCACCAACGGAATTTGCATGCTCGCTCCCCGCTGCGTTTTGCTGTCTCTGGCCACGGTGCCTGGAACGGATGCGTCTGCGGCGAGCGGACCGCTAGTGCACGCCATTGGCTGCTCCGCCGACCGGAGTCGCTTCCGGGCGGGCCACGCTGTTGTGACCGAGCTGGGCTCCCGGCGTGAGGCTGCTCCTGGCGACGAGACGGTGCCCACCATTGCGAAGGGACTCGTCCGCCTGCTCGAGCAGTCGCACCACCTTCAGCCCTACCAGGCCGTCGCTCTGCGGTCGCCGCGCGGTCCGAATACACTCCAGGAAGTGCTC
>CBJLVJ010000698.1:0-2582 GCA_966426465.1 uncultured bacterium
GCCAGCGCGGCTCCGAGACGAGACGCGCTCGCCACCAGCGACCGGGACGGCTGAAGCCGAGCCGTTCGGGCGCTAGACGCCCGCTGCGCTGCGCAGCGGCGCTGGCTGGGCCAGTTGGGGCAGGGTGTCCCGCGGCCACCAGCGATCCTCCCATTCACCCCAGATCGAGCGCAGCCGTGGCGCGATCTCCTGTGCGAAGCGGGTGCTGTTGTAGGTGACCGTCTCCTTTGGCATGTCGCCGAAGTGCAGCAGCACCATGAGATGCCCGATCCGCAGTCGACTCTCCATCTCTTTTAGCTGATCGACGACCGTATCCGGGCTGCCGGCCACGACGTAGCCGCGTTCGAGGATCTGCGACCACGTGAGATCCTGGACCTCCTTGTAGCGGTCGGCGGCCAGCTTGATCTGGCCTTCGATGTTCTTGCGAATCGTCGCCACGCTGGTGTAGCCAGGCGGATTCGCGAAGCCCGGGTACAGGTGCAGACAGCGGTTGTAGAAGTACAACGCGTGCTTGGCGTAGAGCCGCTCCGCTTCGGCATCGTTGTCGGCGATGGCGACGAACTGCAGGAAGCCGGCGCGATACGGGTTGGCGTCGACGCCCTTACGCGCGACAGCCTCCCAGAAGCCGTCCATGATCTGCTGTCCGCGCAAGTAGCCGAAGTACGACAGGTAGGCGTACAGAAAGTCGTTTTCGGCGCACCATTCGTAGGTCTCAACACTGCCACCCCCCGGGATCCACACGGGCGGGTGCGGCTGCTGGATCGGCCGCGGCCAGATGTTCACGTAGCGCAGCTGCGTGTACTTGCCGTTGAAGCTGAAGGGCCGCGGCGTCTGCCAGGCCCGCAACACCAGATCCACACCTTCCCGGTACTTCTCCCGTAATGTCGCTGGTGTTTCGCCGTAACAGTACGTGGTGTCCATGGGCGTGCCGACCGGGAATCCAGCGACCACCCGACCACCCGACATCACGTCAAGCATGGCCATCTCCTCGGCCACACGGATGGGCGGGTTATACAGCGCCACCGAGTTGCCCATGATCACCAGCTTCGCCTGCCTGGTCCGCCGCGTCAGCGCCGCCACCATCAGGTTCGGCGAGGGCATCAAGCCATAGGCGTTCTGGTGGTGCTCATTGACGCAGATGCCGTCGAAGCCGAGCTGATCGGCGTATTCGAGCTCGTCCAGGTACTCGTTGTAGACCACGTGGCCACGCACGGGGTCGTACAGCTCAGTCGCGGGGAGGTCGACCCAGACGCCGTGGTAGCGCTGGCGGAAGTCGTCCGGGAGGTCTGGGTATGGCATCAGGTGGAAGAAATGGAACTTCATGGACTGATCACGCCTCCACGAAGGCAGCGATGGCCTTCACGACCTCAGTAGTCCGCTCTTGCGGGAGCATGTGTGCGCCGTCGATGACTCGCAGGTCCGCGTGAGCGAGCGCGGCGGCGAAGTCCTTCGCGTACTGCACTGGCACGAAGGCATCGTCGCGACCGTGCACGACGAGGGTCGGCGCGCGAATGCGGTACAGGCGGCGCCCGAGGCCGCGATCGGGAATCGGCCACAGGAAGCGCGCGACCGTCGTCATGCCCTTCACCAGCGTGACCAGCGTCTCGATATCGCTGCTCGAGCCATTGGTCGACTGAGGCGGTGTGCTGTACAGCACCCGCGGCATCTCGGTGGGTGGGATCGCGAACAGATCGGTCACAGGGTAGGCATCGTTCCACAGCCCGAGTGGCGAGACCAGCACCAGGCGCTCGACTCGGCGGGGGACGTGGGCGGCGATCTCGGCCGCGATCATGGCACCGAACGAATGGCCGAGGAGCACGCAACGCTCCAGCTGCAACGCGTCGAGCAGGTCGTCATAGTGCAGGGCAAGGTCGTGGATGTCGCTGATGTCCTGCAGCTCGTCGAGGTCATTGAAGCCCGGCGCGAGCGGCGCCACTACCTGGTGCCGCTGCGCGAGCCGGTCGATGAGTGGCTGATCTGCCTCGACGCCGTTCAGGCCGTGCAGCCAGACGACTGGCGTGCCGGTGCCCGCGCGGTAGACGACCTCGTGCCGCCCTCGCGGTAGGGCGACGATCTCGCTTGCTAGCACCTCAGATCCGAGAGTACTCCAGCGCGGCCAGGAGATGGCAGCCCGAGGGGCCATGCTGTGGCTGAACCAGGGGTGGTGCATCTGCCCCGTGCCGCGCACCGGACCGGTCGTGCCCGCCGGCCATGATGGAGCTCGTAGCGGACTCCAGCAAGAACCGCTGGACGGGCGATAGTCGCGGGCTGCAGCCGCGCGATAGCCTGTCTGGTGTCGGCGCGGGGGCCCCGACACCTCGCGTCGGCAATTGCACCGGAGGTACACATGCAGCGCAGCACCGACCGTATTCTGACCACGCACACCGGCAGCCTGCCCCGGCCGTCCGAGTTGATCCCGCTGCTGTTCGCACACGAGGAGGGCTCCTCGGACCAGGCGGTGCTCGACCGGGCCACCGCCGAGGCCGTCACGTGGGCAGTTGGCCAGCAGGTCCAGGCCGGCATCGACGTGCTCAACGACGGCGAGATGGGCAAGATGGTCTACGCGACCTACGTCAAGGACC
>CBJLVJ010000699.1:0-2582 GCA_966426465.1 uncultured bacterium
GAGCCCAGGCTGGCCGCGGCGCCGGTGCGGGTCTTCGACGCCGGCGCACTGGCGATGAGGACGGAGGGGTTGGCCGCGTGAACCGGCGCGAGGCCGTGAATGGTGCCGAGCAAGCCAAGGGCCACGCCGATGCCTGTGGCCAGTGCTGAGCTGCGAAGATCGACCATGTGCGTGTGCGTTCTCCGTGTGAGGGGTACGAGCGTCGTTGGTGCGCTTCGCTGTGACAGAGCGGCCGTACATGCCGCTCGGACGCGTGACGGGAGAAACTCGGACCTTTTCGGCCGAACGTCTTAGCCGACCTGCGACTTCTGATCGCGGCGATTCAGCGGCGCAGCACGAACAGGCCGTTGTTGATGTCGCCGGCGAGCAGCAGGTCGCCCATGAAGGCGACGTTCCAGATCATGCCGCCGCGGGGCGGAATCCAGCTGGTGAGCTCGACGGGCTGGCTCGCATCTGAGATGTCGAGCACACGTATGCCGTCGGCGTACCAGGCCAGATACGCGCGATTGGTGTCGCGATCGTCTGTCAGCGGGTTGTGAATGGTGTAGGCGTATTGCTCGCCGGGGGTGCCGGCCTCGCTGTCAGGCGTGTCGAACGAGCCGACCTGCACGGGGTTGGCAGGCTGCTGGACGTCGACCAGGCGTAGCCGACCCCAGGGAGGCCCAAAGGTCTCGTCGGCCACGAGCGCAAGCTTGCCATCGTGAGCGAGCGCGACCGAGTGGGTATTGCCTTCGGCGGCCTGTGGTTCCGCATACCGACCGAGCCAGCGCGGCATCTCGGGTTCAGACACGTCGAGCATGATCACGCCCAGGTCCCAGTAGGAGAGGTAGGCGGTGCCTCCGTCAGGACTCAGGGCGACGCTGTGCAGCGAGGCCTGTGGCACCGCACCGCGACAGAACGGCTGACACTGTGCGCCGGCGCCGACCGGCAGCCCGGCATCGCGTTTTGCGCCCCAATCCACCAGCTCGAACGGCTGGCGCGGGTCCGTGACGTCGACGATGCGCAGGTCACCGGTGCCGTCGGTAAGTTCCGAGTTCCACACGGCCAGGTAGGCGAGCCAGCGATCGCCGCGTTGGCGCACGGTGAACTCGTGGACGCCACGCGGGCCGCGGCCCGTCGACAGGAAGCCGAGTTCGGACGGGTTAGCGGGGTCGGTCACGTCCCAGATCGCCAGGCCGCCGGGCGCGCCGCCGTTGCCGCTGCAGCGCTGGATACCCGCGAACAGCACGTTGCCAGTGAAGGCTGGGGTCGCGAAGTGCACCGCGGCCAGGTGCTCGGCGGTCGTGCCGGTGTACGCCGCGGCGGTGCCGAGCGGGTCTGGTGCGGCGGGATCGCGCACGTCGACAATGCGCACGCCCAGCCCCGGGCAGTCCCCTGGTGAGCCCCACGATCCGAGGTAGGCGATGCCATCGAGGCCGACGGCGCTCGCATTGAGCCCCGCCGTGCCCGGGTCATATGCCCCGATCACGTCAAGCGAATCCGCCCACGCCGCCGGCGCCCTCGCCCCCACCACCAGGACCACCAGCATCCACGCGCAGACTCGCCTCATACGCTTGCCAGTATCTACGATCACACCCCTGAGCTGGCTCTGCTCCACCCACTGCGAGAGCTTGACCGACGGCAACCCCTCACCGTCCCCATTTCAGTCTCGGAGCCTCTTGCGTTCCGTGTCATCCTGAGCCTGCGCACGAGCACCGATCGGTGGGGTACCTCTGGGAAAAGTCCCGCAGCGCAGAGCACCTACCAGTGGGGGTCCCCTACGGGGAAAGCGCGCAGCGCACGAGCACCTACCAGTGGGGGTTCCCCTCCGGGGAAAAATCTCTTCAGATCACTTGCGTGCAGGGCAGCGCAAAGATGTGGACGCCGTACAGCCCATGACTGCGCGTCTCCAGGTTGGCCGCGAGCGCCTCGAAGGTGGGCAGCAGGTTCGCCTGCGCAATCTGTGGGCTCACCACGGTGAACACGCACCCGGTCGCCCCGGGCCACACCGGATTGTCGAAATGGCGAATGTGCCGACCACGACCAACCATCTTCGGCAGCTCCGTGTAGCCCGGTACTCCGGTCGACTCGAGCGCCTGAATGATTTCGTCCTCCAGCTCCTTGGGGTACAGGATCAGGTACAGCTCTCGCGGACCGCGGACGTCGTCAGGCGCCGCCGCTTGAGTCTCCATCGTCGTCTGGACCATGGCCGGCTCCTTTCCACGACCATTAGACCACCTCATCCAGACGCTTGTGCGTGAGCAGCCGCAGATGGCTCAGCCGCTCCAGCTCGACGGCGCGACCGAGATAGCTGGCAAGCAGATCCCGGAACTCGCGCGCCTCCAGCGCCAGCAGCGCGGTTGGCTCCGTCGCTCGAACGGTGGCCGTGCGGGGCACGTCCAGCAGCAAGGCGATTTCGCCGAATGCGTCGCCCGGTCCAAGCTGCGCCAGCACCTGGCCGTCACGCTCGACCTCGACGCCACCGGAGCGCACCACGTAGAAACGTTCGCCAGATTCGCCCTGGCGAATGATCACCTGGCCCGCGGCAACCTCGAGCGGCAGGAACCGCGACAGCAACAGGTCCACCTCGGCCGGTCGAAGAT
>CBJLVJ010000700.1:0-2582 GCA_966426465.1 uncultured bacterium
GGCTGGCGCGGCCCAGGCGATCGTGTCCGCGTATCAGGCTCCTTCGCTCTCGCCACCGCCCGCGCCCGCGGCAACCAGGAACAGCGCGCCATCGGCGCCAGGGCTGACCACGTTCGCGATTGGTGGTCCATTCGACCCCGACCAGGCGCACGTGCTGCTGGGCGTGGGTGGTCCGAACGATCCGGATGCCGCCCATCGCCAGGCACGCCAGGCCGACGAGCAGCGCTACCTGGAGCAAACCGGTAGGCCCTGGAGCCGCGCGGTGTACGTCACGGCCCCGTAAAACGCGGCTGGCAGCGTAAGGACGTGTACAGGGTGCCAGGGCCATCGTTAAGGCGCTGTCCAGGGTCACGGCCGGACGATGTGTTCGGGTCGGATCTATACCATGAAGACATTCATGCCCTGGTTTGCGAGCGCGGTGCTATTCGCGACGCTGGTTGCGCAGTGTGGCTCGGCGAGCGTCGCGGCGAACGCACGCAGTGAAGAGTCCAGCGCGAGTGGCGAGGTCCACTCGCTGCAAAACGAAATCGCAGCTCTCAAGGAAGAGAATGCGCGGCTACGCTGGCAAGCGCTATCGGCCGCGCAAGAGAGCGCCGGCAGCGACTCCTGAACCGCTCGCCAACTGCCGCACAGGCGTTGGCGTGCGATTCAGGACGATTTACACCGCGATGGCCTGGTCGCGGCGGATGGCTTCGTACAGGCGGGTGGTTTGCGCCTGTGGCTCCACCTCGAGGCGGCGCGCGAGGACTTCGCGCAAACGCTGATACGTTCGAAGAGCTTCGGTCCGCCGACCTTCGAGCCACAGATAGCGCATGAGCTCGCTGTAGCTACTTTCGTGCAACGGGTCTTCCAGCGTGGCGCGTCGTAACAGGTCGATGGCGCGGCTGTAGTTGCCATCGGCGCCTTCGAGTCGAGCGGCCTGCTCGAGCGCCTGGAGAAACAACTCCTGCTGGCGGGCGATTTCAACGGCCGCCCAGTCGTCGTAGCGAAACTCAGCCAGGAACGCGCCCGAGTGCAGCTCAATGCAGCGACGGTAATGCTGCAGCGCGAGCTGGGTGTCGCCAGCGTGCCGGGCACGCTGCGCCGCAACGAGATGCGCCTCGAAATCTTCCCCGTCGCAATACCGCGGCGCAGCGATGTTGAACGTGTAGGAGCCGCCCCGTTCCAGAATCACGCGCCAGCCGGCGGCCGGTCGTTGCCCTTCCAGGGCAGCCCGCAGGACCTGCACGGTGTGCTTCACGCGACCTGGATCGGCGTGCTCAGCCTCCGGCCAGAGGTCGGCCAGCAGCTCATACTTGGATATCTGGCGGCCCCGGTTGAGGTACAGGTAAACAAACAGCGCCTTCGCCTTGCGGCGTGGGTAAAACTCGTCAATTGGCGGCCGATCGCCCAGCTGCACCCGTAACGGCTCGAAGAGGCGGATTGTCAGTAGCGGCTCAGCAGTCATCGAACTTGGCCCATCTGCGCTCAGCCTAGCTCAGTCTCTCCGTCTGGGCCCTTGACCGTTGAGCGCCTGTACCGAACGCATCCAGTACGGCCACCCCGGACTCCCCGAAAAATACCCAGCCGGCGACCCGGACGGGACCCATGCACGACCAGCCCGAGCCAGACTCCGGGCGTGAGCACAGTCCAAGTGAGTATCGGCCTTGACGCTCGGCTAGTTCCTGAACGGCTCCTCGGCTGGACCGGATGTAGCCTGAACAACACAGGTCTACCAGCGCGGCGATGACCGTCGGCGCACCGGCCGAGTCACCGCCTCTGATCACGCTCGTACTCCGCATGTGGCACGGCGGGGACCATCGCCACTCAGACGGGTTCCGCCTGCAGGCCACGCACGTCCAGACGGGGGAGGTCGCCTATTTCCGGACCATCGAAGACGTGGCGCATCACATCGACCGGCTGGCCCACAGCCTGATCAAGCCGCCGATCGATCTTTCTGAAGCTCGTCGGAGGAGCAACTCGCATGGCTAGTCCCAGACTTCCGTCTCTCCTTCCTTCTTGTCTATCGGCTCTGGTCGGCGCAACGGTGCTTGTTACCGCCTGCGGCCCCAGTGCCGCGCCGGCCGCGCAACGACCCGTGCCGCCCGTGACGTCCGTGACATCCGACGATGTCTCGGCTGCCCAGACCGCCGCCTCGGCGTCCGACAGCGCTGCGCAGCCTACCGAGCTCACCGTCTGGTACTTCGACAAAGTGTCGATGGAGACCGTGATCCCGTTGTTCGAGCAGTCGCATCCGGGTGTGAAGGTCAACTTCGTCGAGCAACCGTTCGGCGACATGAGCAAGAAGTATCTGGCCGCTCTCGCCGCGAAACAGGGCGTGCCGGACGTCATCGGCCTGGATACCAGCATGGTTGGCCAGTTTCTCGACGCCGGTGAGAACCTGGCGGCGGAGCCATACTCGGCTGGACAGCTCAAGAACGACTTCATCGACTGGAAGTTCAACGCCACCACGAGCAGCTCCGGCGAGATGAAAGCTATGCCGTGGGACGTCGCAACCGGCGTCATGTTCTATCGCCCGGACGTCTTCAAGGCTGCCGGCTTGCCGACCGAACCCGACCAGGTCGCAAAGTCTCTCGCCACGT
>CBJLVJ010000701.1:0-2571 GCA_966426465.1 uncultured bacterium
CGTCGCGGGGCTGCTGCTGGCCGGTGGCCACGCCACCGAACCGTGCCGCGAACCCCGCACCTGTCACGGACGAACCCCCGCCTGGACCAGGTCAGTCGCGTCAAGCCAGCGGCGTCCGCCGCGTGCGGCGACGTCGCTCGCGCGGCGCGGGCGGCGCCTCGACCGCCTCGGGCGCGGCTGGCTCACCCACTGCTGGTGGCTCGCCCACTGCGGCTGGCTCGCCCACGGGCGTCTCCGGCTCGGGCTCAGGCTCGATCGCGACCGCGTTGCCGCTCGCTTCGGCGGCCTCGACGGCGCTCATGACCTCGGCTTCATCGACGGCGCTGGTGGTCGGAGTGATCTCGTCGAGCTCGTCGATCTCGTCCACCTCGCCCGGTGTTTCCGCGGCCCCGTTGCTGGGCTCGCCCACGCCGGCCGCTTCGCCAACCCCGCCGCCCAGTCGCTCCAGGCGACGACGACTGCCTCGACGTCTTCGACGACGCGTGCCAGCCGGCGACTCGCTCTCGACGCCCGGACCAGCCGCTACCGGCGCCACGGGTTCCGACACCGACGAGGGCGCCTGCTCGCGCTCCGCCCGATGGGGAGCGGGCGCTGGTTCGCGCTCGGCGCGCTGCGGCGGCGCCTGCTCGCGTTCCGGCCGCGACGGTGACGGCGCGGCAGCCGGTCCGGTCGTTGTGGTGGCCGCGCGCTCGCGTCCGTTGCGGTCGCGACGCCTCCGCGAGGGCTCCGGCAAGGCCGCGGGTTGCCGTCCCGGGCCGGCCTCGGTGGTGAACCGACCGCTCGCGTCGGTGATGAGCTGACGGTAGGTGATGTGCTCGTCGGCCATTTCGCGCAACGGGATGGCTGTGAAATCCGAGCCGAGCACCACCACGAACGCGCCGCGCTGCTTGGCGACGCGTACCAGCGGGATCAAATCCTTGTCGCTGGTCGCCAGCACCACCACGTCGGGCGACAGCGTCCACAGCATGTCCATGCCCTCGGCCACCATGACGGTGTCCGCCAGGCTCTTGCCCGAGCGGTCACTCTCGGTGCGCAGGACGGGCGCGAAAGCCGGCTCGATGCCAGCCTTGTACACAGCCAGGCGCTCGGTGGACAGGTTCCACTCGGCGTAGGCGCGCGCGAGGATGACCGTACCGTAGCGCTGGGCAAGCTGCACCACGGGCGTAAGCTGCAGATCGCGCCCGGGCGTATCCCGCGATGCGCAGATCTGTAAGTTGTCATAGTCGATCAGCAGGACAACCCTGCGAGAGCGCTCATTCATGCAATCTCAAACGACGCATGTGGTACCAAAAACGTACCGCAGGCCGTGGACCTCGTTGGCGCTGATTGTAGCGTTCAGCGCCAATGTCATGAACCGGTAACCAAAAGCCCGCAACAAAACGGGCGCTTGGCACGTCATGTGCTTTAGAAAAACTTCGGGACGATACGCCGATGCATCCGCACGGTAAGCCGCGACGTATGTCCTGGTCGAGAGTGTTGAAGCATGGTGAAGTGTCAGTATTGCGCGTCCGGTAACGTCCGCTGGTTTACGCCTCGAAGCTATGCCGATCGAGCGGCGGTGCTGTTGTGCATGGCCTGCCGCCGACTCACGATCGTGCCGCCCCGCGGCCGCCGACAGTCGTACCACGCCGAAGCGAAGCAGGCTGCCTGATCGTCATGATGCGTCGAAGCGTGCCGCTGATCGTCATCGCCAGTACGTCGACTGCGCTGACCGAAGAGGTTGCCGTTCGACTGCGACGCGACGGCAACGTGGTGTACATCACCCACAGCGCCGAAGGCTGTCTCCGCGTGGCGACCAGTGTCACGCCTGACGTGGTGCTGCTCGACCCGCGTCTTCCGCGCCGCCTCGAGCAGTTGCTGCGCGCCCACCCGAGCAGCGCGAGCGCGCAGATTCTGCACCTGACGCAGGCCAGCCTCGCGCAATTCGAGTCGCGCGTCTCGCACGCCGCCTGACGGCTCTCGCTCTCCCTGAGCCGGGCGCACCGTGAATTACTATCACGCTATGCCCGCAGCCGATGCGCCGACCAAGATCCTCCTGGACGAGAACGAGATCCCGACCCACTGGTACAACCTCGTCGCCGACCTGCCCCATCCGCCCGCGCCAGTGCTCCACCCCGGCACCGGGCAGCCGGTCGGCCCGGCCGACCTGGCCCCGCTGTTCCCGATGGCGCTGATCGGCCAGGAAGTCTCACAGGACAAAACCGTCGAAATCCCTGACGAGGTGCGCGACGTCTACCGGCTGTGGCGTCCGACCCCGCTGTTTCGCGCGCGGCGTCTCGAGCGCGCGCTCGATACCAGTGCGCACATCTACTACAAGTACGAGGGCGTCAGCCCGGCGGGCAGCCACAAGCCGAACACGGCGGTCGCGCAGGCGTACTACAACAAAGCGGAAGGCATTCGCCGCCTGACCACCGAGACCGGCGCGGGGCAGTGGGGCAGCGCGCTCGCGTTCGCGTGCGCCCTGTTCGGCCTCGAGTGCACCGTGTACATGGTCAACGCCAGCTACCAGCAGAAACCGTATCGGCGGTCGATGATCCAGACGTACGGCGCCGAGGTCTTTCCGTCGCCGTC
>CBJLVJ010000702.1:0-2570 GCA_966426465.1 uncultured bacterium
GTGTGGAGCGTTGCCGCTCCACCCCTCCGTTGTGGGGATTCGTTGTGCTGAACCAGCACGACGACGCAGCGTACGCGATCGCGCTCCTCGGAGCCGGCTCCGGTCGGCGCGCCTACCTGCTCAAAGACCGCGTGTCGGATCCCGAAGTACTGGTCAGGGCCATACACGAGGTTGCCCGTGGCGGTTCGGTAGTGGATCCCAGGATCGTCGAGACGCTCATTGCGGCGCGGACGCTGGCGGCGCACTCACCACTTGCCGACCTCACGCCGCGCGAGCGTGAGGTCCTCGCCCACATGGCACAGGGCAAAAACAACGCCGCAATCGCGCGTGCGATGGTACTGACACCGCACGCGATTGAGAAACACATCAATGCGATCTTCTCGAAGCTGCCGGTTGACGAGCAGCCCGATTCGGATCGGCGCGTCAAGGCTGTCCTGCTGTACTTATCCGAGCAGACCTGAGGGCGCATGCGGGGCTCTCAACAGGCGCAGATGAACTTGCCGTACGCGACGTGCCAGATCAGATAAAACACAATCCGTCAGGCGATGGCCGGAGCGACACTGGCGTCGGCGCGCGGTGCTGGGCGAGCAGGCAGACCAAGCCGCCCCCGGGTAGCGACGATCACCACGACGCCAATTCCTGCCAGTACCAGCATGTGGAAGAAGCCAACGTCGGAGTGCTCGTACAGCCGCGGCAAGAATCCGACGTCAACGGACCCGTTAGTAGTGGCGTCGCCGACCGCGTGCAGTAAGCCGACCAGAAACAGGTTGCCCGTGCGGTTGTACATCCAGCCGGTCAGCGCCCGGAACGGGATGGCGATCACGATGAACGCCGCAAGAAAAACCAGTCCCGCTGCATTCACCAGACCGTTCGCAACAAACAGCGGCAAGTGCTGCAGCGCAAACAGCACTGCGGTCACCACGACCGCCAGCAGGACGCCTCGCTGAGCCTGCAGACGGGCTTGCACGAAACCCATCCAGGTCGCCTCCTCCCACAGGTTGACCGCCAGGAAACCGACAACCGTCTGCAGCAGCAGCCCGTTCACCACGGCCGAGATCACCGTAGAGGCCGACACGTTCGGTGGACCGTAAACGATCACGGCCAGGATCAGTGCGAGAAGCGGAACGGTGAGCAGCGCCAGGGCGTACCAGCCAGGCGAGGCCGGCGACGGCAGCAACCGTCGGCGCAACGCGTCAAGCCCGGCTGGCCCATCGACCATCCGCGTGATCGCAATGACCGGCAGGAGCCCGCCGAGCAGCGTGGCACCGCTCAGGAACAGCTCGAGTGGCAACTCGACGCCAAACGGGCGTGGCGAAAGAAGCGGAAGGAGCGCGATCGCCCACGCGACAGGGAAGAACCATACACAGAACGCGCCGATGGGGTGCGCACACACCCACCGCGTCACGGGGCCAGGATCTCGACGCAGGCTTTCAGTGGCCGGCCGGTCGCCCGGGTCTTCACCGAGCGCTCGCTGTTGTGTTGTCATACAGGTTTCCTTTCTGGTCGTGCGTACAGGTGGCCCCACAGACCCGCGTCTGCGTTTGGACGCGGCTCGCCGTCGCTCAGGTGGTGTCCTCAGCATCCCGCTGGGTCGCGCCTCACGACAGGGTGAAGACGCCACTGTTCAGACGAGCCGCCCACCCCCATGTGTGGGAGGCTGGCCTCACGCGTGGAGTGGTGCTGGCATCCCCCCTGACGCTGTGCGGACCGGCACGCGACCGGAGACCAGCGTCGGCCCGCCCGGTGTCGACTCGACGCTGAATATGCCGTCCACGGCCCCCAGCCGGTCTGCCATGCTGTGCAGCCCGGTACCGCGGACGAGCGTTTCCTTGTCGAAGCCCGGACCCTCGTCGTGTACGGAGAACGCGAGCCAGCCCTCCTCCTCGGCCAGGCGCACCTTCACTGGCGCATGGGTGGCGTGCTTCGCGGCGTTTTGCAGCGCCTCCAGACAGCAGAAATACACGGCCGCTTCGATCGGCGCGGCGAAGCGGGTCCCCACCAGGGATGGTGCCGCTTCAAGTTGGACGCCGGGCGAGCTCTTGGCGAGATGCGCTCGCAACGCTGTGACCAATCCTCGATCGGCGAGCAGTGGAGGGAAGATGCCCCGCGCCAGATCCCGCAGCGTCTGGAGCGCCTCGGTCGACTGGGCACTTATGTCGTCCAGCAGTCCAGCCGCGGCAGTCGGCGTGGTCCCCAGCACCTCCCGCGCCAACCGCGCCGTGACCGCGATGGCTACCAGCTGCTGCTGGGCGCCATCGTGGAGGTCCCGCTCCAGGCGCCGACGCTCGGCGTGCTGGGCGGCCACGATCCGCTGTCGCGAAGCCCGCAGCTCCTGGGCCTGGTCGGCGAGCTGATCCAAACGCGCGGCGAGCTCCACCGCGAGCCGCACGTTGCTGAGGGCGAGCCCTGCCTGCTCGGCCAGGTCCGATAGCAGGCCTGCTTCGGCCGGCGTGAGGGGCTCGCCGGCGGGCTTGGCCACGGCGATTTCACCGACCGGCGTGCCCTGGTGCAGGACCAGGATGGAGTGGTCGAAGGATGCCTTGAGCGCGTGGGTCGGCCAGGCCACGGCC
>CBJLVJ010000703.1:0-2570 GCA_966426465.1 uncultured bacterium
TAGCGGCTGTCCTCGGCCAGCGTCTTGACGTGAATGAGATAGTTGTTCTTGATCAGCTGGACCTCGTCATTCGGCAGACGCGACGCGACGAGCACCGCCCGCTCGCTGATGGGCGCCTCCGGCATGTCCGGGTACCCCAGCCTCTGGACCTGGGTGAACAGGTCCTTGCGCTTGGCGGGGTCGACCTCGGAAGCCGCCTGCGCGATCAGGTCGTCCACCTGGGGGTTGGTGTAGCGCGTCCAGGCGGTGACGATGCCCTTGGTGCCCAGGTAGTTGAGCAGCATCTGCTGTGGCGTTCCTGTCAGCCCGGTGAAGATCGCCTGGAAGTTGCCACTGCCCGAGTCCTTGATCCAGACCGCATCCTCAACTGGATTGACGGTCACGCTGGCGCCGATCGCCTTCACATTCTCGGCGATGACCTGCGCCGCCTCTTTCCAGCCCGGCCGCGTGCCACCCACTTCGATGGTGAACGAAAACCCATCCGCGGCCGGCGTACCAGCCAGCAATTGCCTGGCCGCCGCCGGGTCTGGTTTGCCGCCGTTCGGCAAGATGGAGATTTCACACAGGTCGCCGCAGTCGTACTGCCAGGACTTGACGGGCTTCGACGCTCCAAAGAAGGCCTTCTGGCTGACGGCGTCACGATCGATCGCCATCGACACCGCCTCGCGCACCTTCGGGTCCGAAAGCGGGCCCTCCTGTTTGGTGTTGAACTGCAGGTGGTAGACACCACCGATCGGGCTCACGACGGCTTTCACATCGGAGCCGAGCGTGTTCTTCGACGCGAGCGGAAGATCGTACGCCCACTGCGTCTGGTTACCCTGGATCTGCAACACGCGTGAGTTCACGTCGTCCACGTCGGCGAACTCCACCTGCTTGATCGACATGGGCCCGTTGACGTACTTCGGGTTTTCGTCCAGCGTCATGCTGGTGTCGCCCGGGTTCCACGCGCTGACCACGTACGGCCCGGCGCTGACCGGGTGGTTGAAGTAATTCGGGTCGGACTCCACCTTCGAGCGCGGGTTCATCGCTAGGTAGCGGTCGGCGATCTGGAAAAAGAACTCGGGCCAGGGCGCATTCAGCGTGAACACGATGGTCGAGTCGTCGGGCGCGGCGACGTTGCGGATCTGCGCGATGTTGGCCGCGTTGGCCGCGCCCTGTGCCGAGGCGCGCTGCCAGGCAAGCACTTCGTCGTCGGCTTTGACAGGTGTGCCATCCGAGTAGACCAGGTTCGGCTTGAGCTTGACGGTAATGGTCTTGCCGTCAGGCGAGGTGGTGGCATCCTGCGCCAGGTCGGGGAAGGGGTTGGCGTTGGCATCCAGCCGGTACAGCAGCCCCTCGGTCAGGTTGATAGCCTGTGACGAGGCGGCATCCACCACCGAGCTTCCGTCGAGGGCGATGACCTTGGTGCTGACGGTGACGCGCGCCTTGGGGACAGCCGCGGCGGCCGGTTTCGCGGCGGCGGCCGGTGCCGCGGTAGCAGCGGGTTTGGACGCCGCGGCTGGAGCGCTGGTGGCGACTGGCGCGCTGGTCGCGGCTGGAGCCGCCGCGGGTGGCGCCGCCGCGGACGAACAGGCGACCGAGAGGGCGGCCAGCATCAGGACGGCGGGGGCCAGTTTGTCGAGTCGCATTCGGCACCTCCAGGCGGCGCGCAGGACTCTGCAACGTTACTGGAATCGAATTCAGCATGTCAAACGCACGCCGCGCTCCCGATCACCATCCTGGGCGCTTGCCTCTGACCCGCTGTAGGTGATAACGTTTCCAGGAATGATTGCAGGCAGGCTTTGCGGGGGCGCGGCAGGCGCGCTCGCGTGACGCACCTCACCTGGTCCGAGCAGCTCAACAAACGCGTGCGTAGCGGCGCCTGGACCGATCAGGCTCTGCCCACGCTCGAGGCCGTCCAGGCCGCCCTGGCCGGGGCCGGCGCGGAGCTCGGCGTCTCAGCCGGTCGTCTGGAACAAGCCGCTCAGCTCATCGATTACTTCATGGAAGAGGCCAAGGTCGTCTACAGCGTCTACAAGGTCTGGCTGCGCGGCTTCCTCGACTGGCTCGAGCAGCAGGGAGTCACCGCCGCCGACCGCCAGGCTGAGCTGGATCGATTGGCGACATTGCTGGCCTATTCCGAGGGCGCGCCGTTCGAGCCGGTCGCCCACTGGGCGGCGCTCGGGGAGCGGGCGGGTCGGCTCGCCAACCGCGTTCGAGGCGGCGACCTGACTGGGGCCAGCGCCGGCGCGGAGCTGGAGGCGCTGCGGGAAAGCTGGCGGCAGCTGCACGACCGCTATGCCGATCTGATGTCGGGCATTCTCACCTTCGTGGCTCGCCGCTTCGGCGAGGACCGCCTCGAGGAGTGCTACCGGTACGTGCTGGAGCCATACATCGCCGAGCGCTATCAGCCATTCGACGTGCGCCAGCAGCCATACGCCGAGACGCTCTTCCATGACCGCAATGTCGACCTGTGGCAGGCGAATCAGCGCCAGCTCCTCGATTCCGGCCTCAAAGCCGAGAATGTCACCGTCCTCGGGGAATGCACCGCCCACCAGACTGACCGCTTTTTCTCATACCGTGCCGAAAAG
>CBJLVJ010000704.1:0-2555 GCA_966426465.1 uncultured bacterium
GGTCGTCCTTGTCGCGCACGTGGCGGTAGAGCGAGCCAGCCGTCACGCCCAGGCTATCGGCCAGGCCGCGCATGGTCAGGCCGTCCAAGCCGACCTGGTCCATCAGGGCCAGCGCGGCGGCGACGACGCGCGACCGATCGAGCGGTTGGCGACGGCGGCGACGGGTGTCGCGGTAGGGCAGGATGGTCAAAGGGGGCGGGCCTCGCGCGGGAATGATCGTAGCGCAGCCGGCTTGACGTGCGAACGTTGTGTACGTATAGTGAACGATGTTCACAACTACGCTCTGGGAGGCTCCGTCCGTGAGTACCCTGACCACCACTTCCGTGGCCACCCGCCGCAAGCCCTACGCCGGCCTCCAGATGGAGGGTCCCATCGCCCGCTGGTACGCGCGCAACACGCGTGGCAGGCGCGATTACGCCACCACCGCCGCCAGCATCGCCGAGCAGCTCACCCCGGGCAGCGCCGTGCTCGAGGTCGCACCCGGCCCGGGCTACCTGGCCATCGAGCTGGCCCGCCGCGGCGCCTACCGCATCTCCGGTCTGGACATCAGCCACTCCTTCGTGCGCATCGCGACCGACAATGCACGGCAGGCAGGCGTAACCATCGACTTTCGCCACGGCGACGTTGCGCATATGCCGTTCGCGCCGGAGTCGTTCGATTTCGTCGTCTGTCAGGCGGCCTTCAAGAACTTCCCCGATCAGGTGGCTGCGCTCTACGCGATCCCTCGCGTGCTGCGGCCGGCTGGCCGGGCCTCCATCTTCTATCGGCGCAAAGACGCCTCGCGCGAGGCGATCGAGCGCGAGATCCGCGGCATGCAGCTGTCGGCGCTGAATGCGTTGCTGACGCGGCTGGTCTTCCGCTTCGGCTTGCTGCGCGCCGCCTACACCCGCGAGGCGCTCGAAGCAGTGGTGGCCCGCAGCCGCTTCGGCGTGGGGGAGATCGTCCCCGACGGAATCGGCTTCGAGCTCCGCCTCACCCGCTGAACCGCGCGGCCGGCTGATCACCGCCGGCGCGGAACGCGCGATGCGCTAGACCCGCAAGCGTGGGTCTAGCGCTCGCGAATCGCGTCAACCAGTATCTATCCAGCGACTCCGATGCTCGCAACAACGGATCCTTCGGTCGTTCCTCCCGCAGGATGACATGTCCCTCCTCCTGAATTCCGGGGGAGGCATTTCGCCCTTCAACCACTCTACGCACGCTGTTCACGCGTGTCCGGGCGGAGTTGGAGCCCCGTCACGCTGTGCTCCGCGGAGCACTCGATGCGCGCCGCAATGGTATGCAGGCCTCGCGCCAGCCGCAGCCGCCACTGATGTGGCGGCGACCATTGGCGAGCCTGCGCCACAAGCTGGTCGTGCTCTCGTTCGCCCAGCAGCTCTTGCCGCCGCGCGTGATGGATCTCGAGCAGGATATCCGGTCGCACCATGGACCTCAGCACCTCCACACGGGGCTGAAAGACCTACGCCAGGCGCAGGTACGGTTGGTACGCGCGATCGCCAGTGACCGGCCGGAGCCAGCCCTCCACGCGATCTGACAGGTTGCCCTCGGCGACTCCCGCGCCACGCTCGATCAGCGCGGTGACGGGTCGCAATAACGACCACAACCACTCCGAATCGAACGACGGCTCGGACGCGAGCTCCGCCGAAACGGGCTCGGACACACGGGCCAGGACCAGCCCGCGTATGGCGGCCAGGTCACGCGCATCCAGGCGACGCGAGCTGCCCCAGCGTGCCAGCCGCTCATTCAGTTGGGATTCGACCTCAGGTGGAAGCTGCACCACATGCTCCGGGGTGTCGTTCACGACGAAACCTCCTGCTGCTGACTGTCCATCAGCTGCAGCTCGTCAGCCAGTCGACGGCGCGCCTGCGCGAGCTGGTAGCGCACAGTTCCTGCTGGACGGCCGAGCAGATCCCCGATCTCTGCGCTGGTTCGTTCCCCGAGCACCTGGAGTACCAGGACCATGCGCAGGCTCTCCGGCAGACGGGCGATGGCTGCATCCACACGCTCCAGCTCGCTCCGCGAGATGGCGTCAGTCTCAGCAGCTGGAACAATCGCGTCGTGCGCAGCGAGCGCTTGCTGGCCCAGCGCATCGCGGGCCGCCGCCGCCGACGCGCGCGAGCGGTAGAAATCCACGACCAGGTTGCGCGCCACGGTGAACAGCCACGCGCGCTGGCGTTGGCTCGTGAGGTCGCCCAGCTCAGCCACTCCCCGCCACAGACGGATACACGTCTCCTGGAGCAGATCGCGTGCGACCTCCACGTCGCTTGTTCGGCCGACCAGGTAGTCGTACACGGCAGCCGCGTTGGCGTGGTAAATCGCGTCAAACAGCTCCAGCCGATCGAAATGGCCGCGCGCCGGCTCACCCGCGGGCGGCATGGCTCAGTCACGATCGGCGTCGTTGGAGGCTGAGATTTTGCCGTCGAGCACCAGCGCCACCACCTGCAGCGCCGGGATGACGTGCCGCGGCGCCACGAGCTTGCCGTCGAGCGCCAGGCCCGCCACCTTCTGGCGTATCAGCTCGGGCGTCACGTCGTCGTCGATCACACATGTGCCGTCGA
>CBJLVJ010000705.1:0-2542 GCA_966426465.1 uncultured bacterium
CGACAACCGTCGGCGCCGCCGGCGCCGGCGGCGCCGACGGTTGTGCCAACGCAAGCCACGCAGGCGGCACAAGCGGCGCAGGCCACACAGCCGGCGCAGGCTGGACAAGCCACACAACAGGCGCAGGCCGGACAGGCGGCGCAGGCCACACAAGCCGGGCAATCAACCTCGCTAGCCGCAAGCACCCAGATCACCGTACCCGTTCAGCCGCCGGCGAGCGCGGCGACCGCGACGCCCAGCACTTCGTCGGCACGTGTGCCCGTGGAAACTGTCCAGGCGGGGACGCCGCGGCAAACCACAGCAGCGGGCCCGTTCAAGGCCTATCGCGTGCAGCCCGGCGACACCGTCAAGAGCATCGCCCTCAACTTTGGCGTCTCGACCGCGAGCATCGCTCAGGCGAGTGGCCTGCGCAACCCGGATCAGCTGCGCGTGGGCCAGCTGCTGACCATCCCGAGCCAGCCCGGCTACCTGTATCGCGTCCAGCCAGGTGAAACGCTCGGCCAGATCGCCGCGCGCACCGGCGTGACCAGCGACAGCATTGCTTCCGCGAGCGCGTTGTCGGCGGAAGTGGTCCAGCCCGGCGACGTGATCCTCATCCCCGAACGGACGGTCGGCTCGCGCAAATAGCCGCTGGTACGACGGACTGGCATCGATCTTGCGCGCTGGCCTGCGGGAGTGGGGACCCCACCGAGGCGCGGGCTGTCCGAACGGGCTGCCAACCACATACCCGCTGACACACCGCCTGCACGCGACCAGCGTGCACTTCCACGTGCGGCGCGCGGCGTGCGCTTGCTGCTGCTCGAACCGCGGGACTCAGCCCACGCGCCACTGATCGAGCGCGCGGCCGAGGATGCCGGCCTATCCGTGGTGCACGTGGACCGCCTCGAGGCGACACCGCCGGAGGTCGCGGTTATGGGCGTTGGGCCATCCGTGCGCGACCCGCTGCAGGTCGCCCGCCACCTGCGCAGCATCGGCGCGGAGCCGCTGCTCGTGTTTTTCACGCCGTCCACTTCGGCGCGGAATGCGCTGCGCGCCGAACTTGTGCGCGATCCCTTCCTGTATCCGCGCTACGAGCTGATCGACCTGCCTCAGAACACCCGCCAGCTCGCGTCGCAGATGGGCAAGGTTGTCGCGAACGTCCCGTTTCCAGCCCACACACGGGCGAGTCAACGCCGGCGCCAGCGGCGGTCGCGTGGAGCGGCCTCCCGCGCGGCCGACAATTCCAACGGCGACGATCACGTGGCGGGGCTGATCGCGAGCGCCCGAGACGCGATCTTCGCGACGGATGAAGCGCAGCGCGTCGTGACCTGGAACGAGGCCTCGGAACGTCTGTTCGGTTTCAGCGCGACAGACGCGCTCGGTCGGTCGACCGATTTCCTGGACGCGCCCGAAGTGCCTGCCGACTCGCCCGGACACCTGGGAAGCGTGCTCCGCCGCGTTTTGACCACCGGTGAGCCCGAGTATGCACGTGTGTGCTGCGTGAGTGCGAGCGGCGAACGGCTCAGCATCGCGGTGTCTGTTGGGCCCATTCGGGACAGGCATGGAGCGATTCAGGGCGTCTCGGCCATCGCACGCGATGACGTCGCCTATCAGCGCGTGGAAGAGGCGCTGCGCGAAGCGAACCGCCAGAAAGATGAGTTCCTGGCGATCATGAGCCACGAGCTTCGCACACCGCTGACGTCCATTCTGGGGTACACGGACATGCTGCTGCGGGGGCTGTCGGGGCCGCTGCCACCGTTGACCAACAGGTACATCGGCAACGTCCGATCAGCTGGCGACCGCCTGCTGGAGCTGGTGAACGGGCTGCTCGACTACACCCGGCTGGAAGCCGGCGTGGAGCATCTCGAAGCCCGACCCGTCGATCCGTCACGGATGGTCGGCCAGGTCGTCGAACATTTTCAGGCCCAGGCTCAGGCCAAAGGCATCGATCTACGACTGGCCATCGCGCGTGGGGTGCCAGCTCGCATCGATGGCGACGAGGACAAACTGGTCCACGTGCTGCGCAGCTATATCGGCAACGCGCTCAAGTTCACCCCAAACGACGGCTGGATCGCCGTCTCCGTCGGACCCGATCCGGAGCTGCACGAGTGCGTACGGGTATCGGTGGTCGACTCCGGCATTGGCATGCAGCACGAGCAGATCGCGCGCGTCTGGGAGCGCTTCTACCAGGGCGACGCCTCGCTCACGCGACCGTATGGCGGCATGGGCCTGGGACTTTCGATCGCGCGGCACCTGGTGACGCTACACGGGGGAGCGGTGGGCGCTGAGAGCCGCGGCCCGAACCGCGGGAGCACGTTCTGGTTCACCCTTCCAGTCCGTCAGCCGCGCGAGCGGCCAGCGGCCACAAGGCCAGCGGCGTACACCCAGAAGAGTGCGACAGCGTGCGGAAACGCCTGGTTGGCGAAATAGTGATCGAGTAGACCGGCAACGAGCGCACCGGTGATGGCTGCCAGGAACGCCGCGCGGACGCCCTGCAGCTTGCGATCGCGCGTCGCCGTCAGGTTTCGCACGCCGATCAGCCAGACGCTTGCCAGCGCGGCGA
>CBJLVJ010000706.1:0-2540 GCA_966426465.1 uncultured bacterium
CGAGCTCGTCGCGCTCCGCGGTGGACACCGTTTGCTCCCCCAGCCGCACGGAGGCTGCCCGGCCGCGCTCGATCGCCTGTGACAGGCGCACCTCGTCGGCCGCGGTCAGCAGCGGCACACGGCCGATCTCGCGCAGGTAGAGGGCCATCGCTTCGCCGGCGCCGTCGGCCGAGGCGGCATCGAAGGCAGACAACTCGTCCGATCGGAGCGCGCTATCCCCCGCCGAGTCTAGCGTTGTTGCCACATCTGGAGGCTACCCGCACCGCCAGGACGGTTCACGGTACGCCTGAACGGTCCAGCCGGCCGAGTTCCACCGACACCCGTGTAGGGTTTTTCCGCAATGGGTCGCCGGACGATCACGCGCCGACGGCGCGCAGCGCGTCGTCGTCGAGCCGGAAGGGCAGCCAGTCTTCGAGCTGGCGAGCGCCCAGGCGTTTGTAGAAGTCGATCGAGGGGGTGTTCCAGCTCAACACCTGCCACTCCATGCGCGCGCAGCCATGGGCCACGGCCGCGCGGGCGCACGCGCGAAACAGGGCAACGCCCGCCCCTTCGCCGCGCCGATCGGGCACCACGAAGACATCTTCGAGGTACAGCGTCGGCCTGGCGCGGAAGCTCGAGTAGGTAAAAAAGTAGATGGCGTAGCCGAGCGCTTCGCCGTCGATCTCGGCCAGCAGGCTGCGAAACCGTGGCGGGTCCGAGAGAGCATCGCGCACCAGCCGCTCGCGGGCTGCCGCGTCAGGCCGTGGCAGGTGCTCGTAGTCGGCCAGGCCGTCGACCAGCTCGAGAAAGCGCGGAGCATCGTCGGGCCGCAGCGCGCGGACCAGCACGCTCACGATGCCTGGTTCAGGTCGCGCATGACCAGGCCGGCGGGTGGCTTGGGGTAAAAGTAGGTCGACTTTTCAGGCATGCGATCGTCGGCCTCGGCGACCGCCAGGACGCCCTCCACCGGCGTGGCGTTGAGGAAAAAGGCGACCGAGGCACGCCCCTCGCGCACCGCGGCGAACGCTTCGCGGGCGTCACGCGTGTAGTCGAGCACCTGTTCGCGCGGCAGTCCCGTTTCTGCCACGAGCGGATCGACCAGCAACGTGTGCAGCAGACTGACGTCGAGCGACTTCCAGGCGTCAGAACGCTCGACCGGCAGGGCGCCCTCGGGTGGCTTGCGTCCGCGCAGCTCCAGGACCCCGAACAGGTCCGGGTGGCCAAGGCCGTATATCCCGAAACTCGGCGCGGCGCGACCACTGCTGGCGAGCTGCTGCATGAGCGCGTCGATCTGCTCGGCTGGCGCGGTGTCCCAGACCGGGTAGTACTCGACGTGGAACGCGTCCGACCAGCGCGTTTCGGCGTCTTCGAGGGTCAGGTCAGGATCGATGCCGCTGAGCAGCCGGTGCGTCGGCAAGGCCAGCAGTCCAGGGTCACCCGCCCACGTCACGGTGGCCAGGATGGCGTCCGCGCCAGGCACGCTCGCGCTTGCCTGCGCTTTGAACGCCAGTCCCGTCTCGTACCGATGGTGCCCGTCGGCGATGTACAGCGACGCGCCCCGCTCGAAGCCCGCCCGAATCTCCGCTACGCTCGCGGGGTCGTCCACCACCCAGACGCGGTGCTGTTCTCCGCGCCAGGCGAACTCGACCGTCGGCGGGCGCGCCTCGGCGGCTGCCCAGGCCGCGTCGAGAGCTGCCAGCGGGTCACGGTGCAGGACCCAGATCGGGCTGGCGTTGAGGTGGGTGGCGCGCACGAGCTCGAGTCGGTCAGCCTTCGGCCCGGCCATGGTGTGCTCGTGAGGCAGCACGGCCCGGCTCGACCATGGTTCGAGCCCAAGCGCCGCCAGCAGGTCGCGCCGGCGCAGGGCCTGGCCAGCGTACGAGAACTCGGTCTCCGAGAGGTAGAACGCAGGTCGCTGCTCGGGCACGACCACGCCCTCATCGCGCCAGCGGGCCAGGGTGCTGGCGGCTCGTTCGTAGCTGCTGCCAGCCTGACCGTCGCCTTCGGCCGGCAGCTCGACATAAATCGCGTTGTGCGGCGAGAGCGCACGCAGCTCGGCCTGCTCTTCGGGGCCGATGACGTCGTACGGTGGGCTGACCAGACGCGCCAGCTCCGAGGAAGGCGCAGCGTAACGCAGGCCCGCAAACGGCAAAACTCGGGGCATCGCGCGGATTTTCTCAGCGACCAGTTAGCCGGCCAGACACAAAACATGTCAAGTGGATTACAAAGCATTCCGGTTGTATGAGCCGCCTCGATATACTGCGACCCAGTTTGAGATCACACCAGGCGAGCGTGCGTCGCAATCCTGGGTTTCGCCAGTTCAAGTCGGTCTCGGTTGTGTCCGCGACGTGCGCGATGGCCGTTCTCTGTCTGACGACCGCCTGTGGCGGGGGCGGCGCTGCACCGACGCCGGCGCCGGCCGCAGGGACGCCTGCCAACACGGTGCCATCGGTGAGCCCGCAGCGCCCGCCGCTGGCATCACCCGCCGCGTCACCGTCGTCGGCGGTGGCTTCGGCCTCCACGCCGACACCCGGTAGCCCGGGCGAAGCTACTGCTGGCTA
>CBJLVJ010000707.1:0-2539 GCA_966426465.1 uncultured bacterium
TTGCTGTGCCGCCTGTACGACCCGCAGGCCGGCGCAATCGAAGTGGACGGGATCGATCTGCGCGAGCTCGATCTGGAGTCGTGGCGCACACGCGTGACCGCCGTCTTTCAGGACTTCATTCGTTTCGAGCTGCCGCTGCGGGACAACGTCGCCCCGCGAGGCGGCCCGGACGACGCCGTTCGCGCCGCGCTGGTCGACGCCGGCGCCGCTGGCCTGGCCGATCTCGACACGGTGCTGGCGCGCGGCTACGCCGGCGGCATCGATTTGTCGGGCGGTCAGTGGCAGCGCATCGCCCTGGCCAGGGCCCTGTGCGCCGTGCAGCTCGGCGCCGGGCTCGTCCTCCTCGACGAACCCACTGCCCAGCTCGACGTTCGCGGCGAGGCAGAAATCTTCGACCGCATCCTGGCCGCCACACGGCAGGCCACCACCATCCTGATCTCGCACCGCTTCTCGACCGTCCGCCACGCCGACCGCATCTGCGTGCTCGAGCACGGTCGGGTAGTCGAGCTCGGCACGCATGCCGAACTGATCGCGCGCGGTGGCCGCTACCGCACCATGTTCGATTTGCAGGCACAGCGTTTCTTGGCCACCCAAGACGAGGAGGGCATGGCGTATGACGTGCTCGCCTGAAGCAGCATGACCTCGCCGAACGGCCGCAATGGCGCCGCGGCGCGGCCGATCGAAGCGCTGCCGCCCGCGTTGCCCGCCATGTGGCGTATCTGCAAGCTGGGCTACCGCCACGAGCCCGCCTTGATGCTCTGGGCGTTCGTGCTGTCGCTGGTAGCGTCGGTGCCCGACGCGCTGCTCGCGCTGTGGCTGGCGCTCCTCGCCAGCGGCCTGCTCGAGCAGGACACCACACGCGTGCGCCTGGCGGCCGTTGCGCTGGCGCTCTCGGCCGCCGGCACCTGGCTCCTGCGTACGGTCAGCACCCGCCTCCAGCGACGCTTTCGCGATCGGGTCACCATCGCCCTGGAGTCGCACGTGGCCCACCTGCAGGCGACGGTGAGCACCATTGCTCACCAGGAGCGACCGGAGTACCTGGACCGCCTGTCCGTTCTGCGCGATCAGGTCTTTGTGCTCGACCACATGTACATGTCGCTGTTCTCGACCTGCGGCTGGATTCTCAGACTCGCGGTGACGGTCGCCTTACTTGTGTCGATTCATCCGCTGCTGGCGCTGGTGGCGGTGTTCGCGGTCCCGACGGTGCTGACCTCCACCTGGCGGCCGGCGGTCGAACGCCGCGCTCAGGAACGCGGCGCGCCGTCCAACCGGCTTGCCCGCCACCTGTTCACACTCGCCACCATCGCGTCGCCCGGCAAGGAGGTGCGCGTGACCGGCATCGGGCCGCGCCTGCTGGCCGACCGCCGCGATGCCTGGGAACGCTGGTACGCGCCGATTGCCAGGGCCCGCTGGGGGTCCGCCGTGTGGCACACCCTCGCCTGGGCCGTGTTCGGTGGCGGCTACGTCGCGGCCGTCGTGTTCGTCTCATCGGTGCTGGCGGCCCCGGCCGCCAGCGTGCTCCTGGTGCTGGCAGCCGGTGCGCGACTGTCCGCGTACGTCGGCGCGACGGTGGGCGAGATCGGCTTCCTGCGTGGTATCTGGATGGATGGCTCGCGACGCCTCGCCTGGCTCGAGGACTACGCGGCCGCGCTGGTCGCCCAGGCGGACCTGCCGGTCCCCACGCGTCTGGCGAAAGGCATCCGCTTCGAGCACGTCTCGTTTGCGTACCCCGGCACCGAGCGCCTGGTCCTCCAGGACGTTTCGTTGTCCCTGCCTCCGGGGACGGTCGTCGCGATCGTCGGCGAAAACGGCGCTGGAAAAACCACGCTCGTCAAGCTGCTCGGCAAGTTCTACGACCCGACCGCTGGCCAGATCCTGGTTGACGATCAGCCGCTGGCACGCATGCCGGCTGACGCATGGCGGGCGCGTCTGGCCGGTGCGTTTCAGGACTTCTTCCGCTTCGAGTTCCGCGCCCGCCACACGGTGGGAGTGGGCGATGTTCCCCGCCTGGACGACCAACCGGCCGTCGTCCAGGCCGTCGGACGCGCCGGCGCCGACGACGTAGTTTCGCGCCTCTCGGCCGGCCTGGACACGCAGCTCGGCCCGACCTGGCCCGAAGGCGTCGAAGTCTCGTTCGGCCAGTGGCAGAAGCTCGCGCTGGCGCGTGGTTTCATGCGCGACGAGCCACTGCTGCTGGTCCTGGACGAGCCGACGGCGGCGCTGGACGCCGAGACCGAGCACGCGCTGTTCGAGCGCTACGCCTCAGCCTCGCGTGGCGACGGCCATGCCGGACGCATCACGATTCTGGTGTCGCATCGCTTCAGCACCGTGCGCATGGCCGACCTGATCGTGGTGCTCGACGGCGCACGTGTCGCCGAGGTCGGCAGCCACGAGGAGCTGATGGCCCGTCGGGGGCCGTACTCCGAGCTCTACACGATCCAGGCGACCGCCTACCGCTGATCAGGCCGGTGGGACCCGCGTGTCGCACGGTCCACCAAACGTGAAGCCGAGATACTCCCACGGCTGTCCACCAGGCCGA
>CBJLVJ010000708.1:0-2533 GCA_966426465.1 uncultured bacterium
AAGCCGTCGTCGCGCTTACCGCGTGCCTCACACCGGCGCCCCGCACGCCCGCGTAACGCCGCGCGGGGCTGGGGCGCGGCTAGAAGTTGAGGTGCTGCGATGTCAGGCGTCGCCGTCCAGGCCCGAGCGGCGGCGCAGCTCGGCGTTTGCCTGGCGCAGCATCCGCAACAGCTCAGGGCGCAGCTCGTCACCGGCCCGATCCGCCGCGGCGCGCAGTGAATCAGTCACTCGAGCGAACTGCTCGCGCGCCTGCTGGGCCTCGGGAGTGCCTTCCACTGCTCCGTTGAGCTCCTGCACGGCCGACGCGAGCATCTCGCGCAGGCGGCCGACGCCCGAGTCGGGGTTCTGGCGCTGCCAGGCGCCGCGCATGACGTCGCCAACCGTGCGGGTGAGCGCCTCGAATTCGGCGGCGACTTCCTGCCACGAGGTCCCGGCTGATTGCCCACTCGAGAGCCGTTTGAATAGCTCGGCGAAATCGTCGTCGTTCACGCTGCACTCCTCGCGTCCCGCTCGGCTCGAGGTAGCGCCGTGCGGCGGACGCTCCACAAGCGTAGCTGCGTGTCCCGTGCGCCGTCACCATTTCGGCGTCTACCGCTCCCCGGGCAAAGCCAGCAGGTGGGTGGCAGCTCGGTCCTGGGTGGGTAACCTGTTTGCTGCATGCAGGGCGGCTTTCGCAACCTGAGCAGGCTTCCGCGCCAGCTCTGGACGTACGCCAGGCTGAAACCTGTCACCTGGTTGGAGCGCGACAACCTGGCGGCCTGCCGATTCCCTCGCACCGAACAGGAGCTGCGCGAGCTGGCCGAAAGGGGCGTCCGGCTGCTCATCAACCTGCACGAACAGCCACACCAGCCGGAGCGTCTGGCGCGCTATGGGATGACCGAGCTCCACCTGCCGGTACCGGACTTCACACCGCCGAGACCGGAGCAACTGGAGCGTGCAGTGAATGAAATCGAGCGCGCCATCGAGAGCGGTACTCGGGTGGCGGTCCACTGTGGCGCCGGTCTTGGGCGAACGGGCACGCTGCTGGCGTGCTACCTGGTTCGCCGCGGCCTCACCGCGGATGAAGCTATCGCGCGTGTTCGGGCACTGCGTCCAGGCTCCGTAGAGACGGACGCGCAGGAAGCGGCCGTGCGCAGCTTCGCCCAGCGTGGGCGCCTAATGTAAGTACGCTTGCCAGTCGCGCGGGACACGACCGGCCGGACCTGGTACTGGTTGGTCGAGCGGGTGGTGCTCGGGTGGCGCGAGCCTCGGACCCTCGAACGCCTCTTCGGTCAGGTAGTCCCAGAACCAGTCCTCGCCTGGCTCGAAGCTCCGCAATACGCGGTGGCCCGTGTCGCGGAAGTGCCTGGTGGCGTGCTGGCTTGGCGACGTGTCGCAGCAGCCGATATGGCCGCATTTTGCGCAGCGCCGCAGGTGGAACCACCAGCCGTTGGACGCAAGACACTCGACGCAGCCCGTACCGCTCGGTCGGACGCTCGGCTCGATCTGCTCGTCGTCTGCCATGCGCCCTAGCCTACGCCCACACCGCGGGGTCCCGCCATGTGCTTTGCGGGCCGGCTCGAAAATGCCTGCCCGCAGGCGTACGCTAGAAGATGGCGAATCGGCGCTGGTGCGGTGCGCTCACAGCGGTAGGACCGTACGAAGGACGGGCTCATGATTGACCTCCTCGCGAACAACGTTCAACTTCAAGCGCGCGCGCGGGACAAGGAGGACGCCATTCGGCAGGCAGGCCTGCTGCTCGTCGAAGGTGGCTTCATCGAGCCTGGTTACGTGCGCAGCATGCTCGGTCGCGAGCAGCAGGCCAACACCTACCTTGGCAACGGCATTGCCATCCCGCACGGCATGCCCGCCGATCGCGAGCTGATCCGGCGCACCGGCATCTCGGTCGTGCAGGTGCCCGAGGGAGTGGAGTGGAACCCGGGCGAGCGCGTCCACCTGGTCGTCGGCATCGCTGCTCGATCCGACGAGCACCTGAAGATCCTGGCCAACCTGACGGATGTGCTGGACGACCCTGAAACGGTGCGGCGGCTGGCCAGCACCGCTGACCGCGCCGAGGTCGTGGCGGCGCTCAATCGTGCGCGCGAGACCGATGGCGCGGTTGGCGCGGCGACGCCCACCGCACTGGCCGATGCGAGCTACGCGGACGTCACGCTGGTGCCCGGCCTGGGTCTGCACGCGCGACCGGCGACCTTCTTCGTCGACGTCGCCAACCAGTTCCAGTCAGACGTCCAGGTGCAACATGACGGCAAGCTCGCCAACGGCAAGGCCATGGCCTCGTTGTTGAAGCTGGGTGTAGAGGGTGGCCAAACCATCCGCATCCTGGTGCGCGGCGCCGACCAGGCCGCGGCCCTGGAGGCGCTTCGTCAGGCCGTCGAGGACGGGCTCGGTGAAGAGGCCGAGATCGAGACACTCACCGAGACGTACGCCTGGACGCCCACTTCCGCGGCCCGAGTCATCGCCGGCGTGGCAGCATCACCGGGCCTGGCGATCGGCCAATTACACCAGCTCAAGCCGACACAGATCGTCGTCAGCG
>CBJLVJ010000709.1:0-2532 GCA_966426465.1 uncultured bacterium
CTCCTCCGCCCGCGGGCGCCCGTGCAGTCGGCTACCTGTCTTTATGGACAGGCGCCGTTCGTCAGGGGCAATCGCCGTTCAGAGCAGGCCGCGCTGAGCTGCCAGCGCGACAGCCTGTGCGCGGTTGTCAGCGCCGAGCTTGTGGAAGATCGAGTTGACGTGGAACTTCACCGTCCGCTCGGAGATCGACAGGCTCAGCGCGATCTGCTTGGTCGGCAATCCCTCGGCCACCAGGCGCAGAACTTCGCGTTCCCGCTCGCTCAGGCCTCCAGCACGCGCGCGCGGCGACGTCACCTCGGCCAGCAGCTTGCTGGCCACGCGCGGCTCGAGATAGGAGCCTCCACTGTGCACTGTGCGGATGCCCCGCGCGATCTCGTCGGCGCTGGCGCCCTTCAGCAGGTAACCTCGAGCGCCGGCGCGGACCGCGCCCAACACGCGTTCATCGGTGTCGTACGCGGTAAAGACGAGTATCCCCAGGCCAGGTCTCGCGGCCAGCAGTTGTGGAATGGCCTCAACCCCGTCCAGGTCCGGCATCTCCAGGTCGAGCAGCACCACGTCGGGCCGGAGTCGTGCCGTGAGCGCCACCGCCTCGCGCCCGGAGCTCGCTTCCCCGACGACCTCCAGGTCGTCTTCATCGCCGAGAACCGACACGAGGCCCTGGCGAACGATGGGGTGATCGTCGACGACGATGACCCGAATCACGGCTCGCCGCTCAGCGGGACGCTCGCGACGATTCGCGTGCCCCTACCGGCGCCGCTGCTCACGCGCAGGTGACCGCCCAGCAGCTTCGCCCGCTCGCGCATCCCCACCAGCCCGTGCCCGTCCGAACGCTTTCTCGACGGCGAAAAGCCACGGCCGTCATCCGAGACCGTCAAGCTCACCCGATTGCCGCGGCGTTTCAGACAGATCTCGACGTGCGTCGCGTGGGCGTGCTTGCGCACGTTGGTCAGTGCCTCTTGAGCGATCCGAAACAGCTCGGACTCGACGCGCATCGGCAAGCGCTCGGTGTTGCGGGCTTCGACCTGAACGGGGACGCCGGTGTCCGACGTGAACGAGCGCGCCAGGCCGGCCAGCGCCTCGGCCAGTGGTTTGCCTTCGAGCCGCGCGGCCCCTCGCAAATCGAGCACCGATCGGCGCGCCTCTTCCAGGTTCTCACGCGCCATGACCAACGCCCGTTCGAGCCGCTCGCGGGCCTGGTCCGGATTCGACTCGAGGCGGTGCATGGCGCCTTCGATGTTCAAGGCGATCGCCGTCAGGCCCTGCGCCAGCGTGTCGTGGATCTCGCGCGCGATCCTGGTGCGTTCCTCGGCACGCGCCAGACGCGTGGCATTGTCCGCGAGCCGCGCGCGCTCGATCGCGATGCCGACCTGGTAGGCGATGGTCGACAGCAGCCGCAATTCTTCGGGCGTGAGTTTGCGCCACTCCGGACCGGTCACGTTCATGATCCCGAGCGGCTTGTCCTGAAAGTACAGCGGAATGCTGGCGTGGTAGCGCAGCCCGGCGGTGAGTGCGGCCGACGATTTGCCACGAAAGGCGGGCATCAGGCGGCTGCACTCGATGACGTCGATGTTGGTTGGCGTGAGCTCGCCCGCGCGGAAGTCGTCGATGCACCAGCAGCGCCGTCGGCCGGCCATGCGCACCCGCTCCTGCAGGTAGGGCGGCAGCTCACGCTCGGCCGCGTCGTAGAAGTGTCCGGTCTCCTGGTCCAGCAGCCACACCCAGCCCGTGCGCACGCCCAGCATCGCAGCGACGAGGCTGAGCGTACGCTCGAGCGCTTGACGAACGTCTGGCGACGAGTTCAACGCCTCGGCCACGGCGTTCACGATGCTGAGCTCGCGTTCTACGCTCATGGTGAGCCCGTCGAGCGCTCACACCTCCGTGACAAGCGGCAGGATCATCGGTCGGCGGCGGGTGCGCTCGTACACAAACGAGTTCAACGTGTCTCGTACCTTGCCGACCAGGTACCCCACATCCGGCTGACGTGCCGTATCGCCTTCCAGCGCCGCCGCGACCCGCACGCGCGCCTCCTCGAACAGACCGTCGGTCTCTTCCGAGTCGATCTGCAGAAAGCCGCGAGAGACAAAATCCGGTCCGCTCAACAGCTCGCCCGTTTCGCGGTCAAGGGTGACCGATACGAACAGCACGCCATCGGCGGCCAGGCGGCGGCGATCGCGCAGGACGACGTTTGTCACTTCGCCGATGGTCAGGCCGTCCACCAGCACCGAGCCGGATTGGATCCGCTCCCCGCGTTGCGCGCCCTCGGCGCTGAAGGCGACCACGTCGCCGATCTCGGTAAGGAAGACGTTCTGGCGCGGCATGCCGGACTCGACCGCGAGCTCGCGGAGCAGCCACAGCATGCGGTGCTCGCCATGCAGGGGGACCAGGTAGCGTGGGCGAACCAGGTCGAGCAGGTGGCGTAGCTCCTCGCGGCTGGCATGGCCGCTGACGTGCACGCGCGGATCGATCATCTGATAAATGACCCGCGCACCCCGCCGAAACAGGTTGTCGATCGACCGCGCGACGGACTCCTCG
>CBJLVJ010000710.1:0-2532 GCA_966426465.1 uncultured bacterium
CTCACCCCGTGATCAGCAAGCCGTGACCGCTCGCGCTGGCTCAACGAGCGGCACCTGCGGCACGCCCAGGTGTGCGACAACTGCGTAGCCAACCGGCGAGCCTGGCGCCGGCGCGCGGACGGGGTGCTGATCTCGGGCACGCGGGAGACGGCCATCGAGGTGGAGACGACGGCCAAGCCGCTCCGGTCGACCAGGACCCTGCTGGGATACGACCCAGTCTTCTGGAGCGCCACCGCGGCTGCAGCTTGTCAGCCATCGCGACGTTCGTGAAGCTCCAGATCTCGTTCAGCCCATCGGTGTGCTCCCGTCGAGGGGAGCCCGCTACGTGCAGCCTCCCTCGGCAAAACCCGTGCGGCCGGTCACGCGGGAGGATGTCGATCGACTCACCCGCCTGTATGAAACGGGAGATGCTGAGCACCTGGTTCTCCAGTTCGGTGACTACAGGGCCCAGACGCTTGTCCAGGCGGCCCAGACGGACCCCGACTACGTCCGTCGGCTGGCGCTGACGGCGCAGCGTCCAGAGGTCCGCGCGGCTGCACGGCAGGTCGTCGCCGCCCTGGAAGCCGTGGTGACTCACCAGCCGCATACCGCGCGCGCTACTGATCGGCGTTCGCGCCGCAGCGGTTAGCCTGATGGCTTCAGACGAAGCTCGGTGCCCCAGGTGTCTGGAATTGGCGGACGAGCTCGAGCAGCTCCGCGAGCGTCTGGCGGCCTCCGGCCAGTTCGTGACCTACTCGCCGGGGCCGAACCCAAACTCAGCCCTGGAGCGCGAGCTCAGTCGCTGGTTGGCCGTGAATCCGCAGGCAGATGGTGCCGCTGGGTTCAGAGCCGGATGGGCCCGCCTGGCCAGCTTCGTACGCCCACGGCTCCGCGAGTGGGAGGCCCGCTGGTGGCGCATGGCACGTGAGAACGATCGCCTGCGGGCTCGGCTTGGCGTCGCTTTGCGCGAAATCAGCAGACTGAACGACGATGCGTGAGCGCCGCGCAGAATGACCATGGGCGGCCGCTCACCGCCATACGGCTGTCCCGCAAGGCCGACAGCGCGAACCTGTCCTGCTGATATCCCGCCTCAGCAGCGCCTGGGCCCGCCACCTCCTGTACCAGCCGGCCGTGCTCCGCCGGCTATACGCGATCGTCTACGCGGCCCCCCCGGTACACAGCGCTCCGCGGATAGAGCAGCTTGAGGATGTAGAAATTTGCGATCATCGGCGACGAGGCCATTGGCCAGCGCCGCGGCGTAGAGCGCCTTTCGACATCGCGCTGCTCGCGCGCGCCGCCACACGTCGGCCGAACTGCTGGCCACCATTGGTTGCGCCAGCGGCGCCCGTCGGCAATCTGGGCCTGGTTGTCGGACTCCCCTCGTACAGCACGCCGTAGCAAGACCTCGCCATCCAGGTCGCACCACCCCACTCGGGGAAGTCGTCCGGCTCCAGCGCGTCGAAGGTGGCCAACAAATAAGTCGCCCCAGCAGCTGCTGTGCACGACGGGCCCAGCTGTCCGACGCAGCGGCTCGACAACGAGGCGCCGATCTCGCCGATCCAGGAGTTGCTCGGCCCCTCAGCGCCGATGATTATGCGCCAGGTGTACGCCGCGTACGAGCGGAAAGCCGTACGCGCCGGCTTCGACAAGGACAACCCGCCGACGTCTGAACAGGTGGCGAAGCTCGAGGCTGAGCAGCAACGGCGACGAACTCGAGGTGGGCCAGGTGTCGACCGACAGTCACGGTGGGAGTGGGGCAGACAGGCATTGCCCGCGAGTCCTCTGAGCGTACATCCACGCTGAGATGAGGGGCTGTCGAAGAGGCGCCATCCCTCTGTGATCCGGGAACGGCGCCTTCTCGGTGTTTACGGGGTAACTCCGGCGCGATTAAGCGATTCCGCCTATTGTTGTGCGGCAGCTAGGTGCCTAGAGTCGCGCGCTCCGCCTCCCCCGCACACACGGCGAGCCTATTGAGGTAGATGTCCATGTTCCGCAATCGGCTCAAATCACTCATCGCGCTCCCGGCCATGGCCGGCGTTCTGCTCCTAGGCGCGTGTCAGGCCAATGGTGGGGGCACGCTCCCCTCGGGGTTCGCGTCGGACACCCCGTGCGTTGGCGGTCATGGCCGCCAGACTACGGCACGCACTGCAACGTTCGGTTTCCACGCCACCACGAGGATCGACGCGGCGGGCCAACAGCAGTCGACCTTCAATTGGAACTTCACCGATGCCTGTGCCGGGGTCCGGCTGATCGGCAACGGCCAGCTCAACCCGACGGTGCCGCCGCCCCAGGCCCCACCCACGATTGGCAGCTGCTACGGCGGCGTGCCGACGTACCAGTCGCAAGACCCCAAGAACCCTGGGGCAGGCTCGTTCCTGCTGGTCGTCTGCGATGCGGCTATCGGCCTTCGCGGACCGTCGGGCGTGGCCGGCGCTAACCAGAGTGCCGATGGTGACTTCGTGATCATCGAGGTCTTCGATGGGCCGTACATGGGCTACACCCTGGCGGCGCCGGTCCAGGACGGCAACGTCCTGGTGCTGAACGCCGGCCAAC
>CBJLVJ010000711.1:0-2528 GCA_966426465.1 uncultured bacterium
CGTTCTCGAGCCTCCCGGTGGGGCGAAAGTTCGCCGCAGCATATCACCTGAGGCCCTTCACCACGCGGACTGCGTGTATAACCTACAGCAGCGCTCTGCGGGTGAGCGATGGTGGATGCTCCCATGCCTATTTATGTAGATCGCCACGCGCTGGCGGATATCCCGCGCGCTGTCCAACAACAGATGCACCGAGAGGCCGCGGAAGGCTTCGTCGACACGCACGGAGTACAGGCCCTGGCCCACTGGGTGAGCGATGGCGTGATCTACTGCATCGTCCAGGCGCGCGACGAGGAGGCGTTCCGCCAGCACCACGCCGATCACGGCCTGGCGTGCCGCGCCATTCACCAGATCAGCGGCCTGCGCGGACGCCATCCCTTGCTGGTGCACGAAATGGACATCGTGCGCGGCGCGCTGGGCGATCTCTGGCCTGGCGGCCTGGCCGCCTAGAAGTCTTACATGGCGCGCGGTCAGTCGATCGCCAGCGCCAGTTCCACGGGCTTGCTGATGCCGCCACCGGTTGCGACCAGGTCCAGGAAGTAGATGCCCGGCTCGGCACCGCCGGTCTCGATGTGGACCTGGGCCACCTCGCCCGGCGCCACGGCCGGGGGCAGCGAGATGCCCAGCGGCAGGCTGCTCGGCTCCTGCGGCTGCGGCACGCGCTGGGTGCTCCAGTGGTCGACGGCCAGGCTGACCGGCTCGCTGAACCCCTCGTAGCCGCGCACGCTGACAAAGAAGTCTGCCGCCTGTCCCTGGGTGACCGTCTGCCCGTCCCGAGGACTGGGGAACAGCCGGAACTCTCGCGGCACGCTGCCCACATCGCCGAGCGCCGGCGCAGAAACCGCAGCGCTCGGATCAACGCCATCTTCGACGAGCAGGAGCGGCTCACCGCCGATGAAGTGGTAGCCGTCGGGGTCCTGTGGGTAGTGCGCCGTGGCTGCCGCAAGGTCCACCACCCACCAGCCCTGGGCCTCCTGCGCCGGACGGCTGCCGCCCAGACGGTCCACAAGCGACGCGCTCGATCCGTTCTTGCGGATGCGCACACGCAGCGGCGCTGCGTCTCCATTCCAGACCACAGTTACGCGCTGCTTGCCAGGCTTGTCGAACGCGACCTGGTACACCTGCCAGTTCGGCATCAGCGACATCGGGTCGTCGGGCCACGGCGACCAGTCCTGCGTCTCGCGCACCAGCGGCACGAAATGCACAGCGTTGTAACCGGCAAACTGGCTGACGGCGGTTCGAAGCGCGTCGCCCACCGGCCGTCGGCTGCCGTCATCGCGCGTCACGCCCCATACCGCCGGCTCGGCGCACGGGTTCTGGTCGACCATCTGGTAGAACTCGAAGCGCTGGTAGCCGGCTGCAGCCGCCATGGCGAACGCCTGGACCGCGTACGACGCCTGCTGGTCCATGGTGGTCTGGATTGCGGCGTCCGCATGGGGACACGCCACTGCCTGATCGTCCGAGGGCATCGCGTTCGTCTCGGTCAGCCAGACCGGTTTGTCGAAGCCGTACTTCTTCTGGATACCTTTGACCATGGAGTAGACGCGGTAAATGTCATCGGGGGCTCGGTACAGGTTGAGCGCGACAACGTCGTGGTAGTAGCCATTGGCCGCGGCGTCGGGATCCTGGCTGATGACACCCAGCAGTCGGTCATAGAACTGGGGCCGGTTGCTGAGCAGGTCCACCCAGTAGGACGTGCCAGGAAATGACACGCGCGCGTTCGGATTGACCTTCTTGATGGCCAGATAACCGACCTTCAGAAGTTGCGCGAACTGTTCGTCGGAGCCGAGCCACGTAAAGCTCCCACCAGCGCCGGGGTCGCCTGGGTGGAACTCGGGCTCATTCCACAGCACCCAGTCGTCGATGCGGCCCGCGTAGTGCCTGGCCGTCTCCGCCACGAAGTGGCCCCAGTAGTTGTTGGGATCGTCAAACGGCAGGTCCAGGTTGCGCGGTGGCGAGCGCATGCCATCGGCCGGTTGGGCAGCCGCCCAGCCGGGCGTGAACTCCAGGAGCCCGACGACGTGCTCACCACGATCGAGCTCGGCCTGCAGCTGGCTGTCTGAGATGGTGATGCCGAGATGGCTGAAATCATCCGCGCCGCTCGGCTGGATCTGATCCCAGGGCAGAATCAGGCGCTCCCAGCCGGCGTGGATGTCGGCCATGGCACCCGCGTTACGAAATCCTTCGGCGATGCCCAGGCGCGTATCAAGGCTGGGCGCAGCCGCTGCCGGCGAGCCGGCCAGGGTCATTGACGCGATGGTCACGGTGACCCAGATGAGGTGGATTCGATGTCGCATGTGTCCCTCGAGAGCAGGCCGCGCACGCACGGCGAGGACCCGTGCCAGGCCACCTCTGACTCGATCCGGCGCCGCTTGCGTGACGGATTCCGCTCGATCCGTGAGAGGCGAGTTACACGTATGGGAAACACTCCGTCGGGGCGCGCGGCGCACCGGGTCTCGAGGCAGTACGCTCTCCGGCGATGACATCGCCGCCAGCGGCACCGCTAGCCTACGACGATGCCGCTGAGCGGC
>CBJLVJ010000712.1:0-2518 GCA_966426465.1 uncultured bacterium
GGCCGGCGGCATGCAGATTCTGTATGTGTTTCCCGACTACTACAGCCAGTACCCGAAGCCGTGCATGGGCGCTTGGGGCACCCGCCAGCTCACGGTGCAGCCCATGGGCCGGCGGGCTGCGCCGTGTACCCTGCACGCGTAGGCGGGAGCGACTCCCGTACTCCTAACGTTTCACGCCGTTTTATCGTTGTAGCTCTGTCCTGGACTTCGGAAAAGACATGGGTGCACCTCGCGTAATGGCAGCAGAACACGTGCTCGTAGTTGAAGACCAGCGAGACATACGTGACTTTGTCGCGTTCGTCCTCGAGAACGAGGGTTACCGTGTGTCGACGGCGGACAACGGCGCGGTCGCTCTCGAGCAGGTCGCCCGCGAGCACGTCGACGTGGTCTTGCTGGACATGCGCATGCCGGTGATGGACGGCTGGGCGTTCGCCCAGGCCTACCGCGAGCAGCCTGGTCCGCACGCGCCGATCGTCGTGCTGACTGCGGCGCAGGACGCGGCCAGTCGGGCTGCCCAGATCCAGGCCGACGACTACCTGGGCAAGCCATTTGAGCTCGACGATCTGCTGAAGGTCGTGGCGCGCTACGCGCGCGGTTAGCGGGCCGACAGCAGTTTCGCGGGCGAGTCGGGCACCCGAAGCGGGGGGTCAGCGTGGCGTCGCGCGAGCCGGCGCGCGCGCCCCGAGTAGCTGGGCTGGATTGTCACGGACCATCCGCTGTACGTCCGGTTCGGCGAAGCCGTTGTCCAGCAGGCGACCGATGAACATGCCAAGACCTTCGTCGGGGTAGGGCGCCGTCGTCTGTCCAAGGTCGGTGGCCAGGATCGTGCTGGACGGGCCGACCTCGCGGATGTTGGCGTAGACCTGCTCCCAGCTGATCTTGCCGGTGTTCGGGGTGGTGAAGCAGCGCTCGAAGTAGACGCCCAGCCGTGCCAGCTCGTGCTGCTGCTCGATCGACAGCAGTGTCGTCGGGAACTCCGGGTGGGTGATGACGATGCGCTTGACGCCCAGTTCCTGTGCCGTCTTGACCACGGGCATGACTTCGGAGGGTCGGATATGGCTGGTTGCCAGCACCATGTCGTGTTTGGCGATGATCTCCAGGCACTGCCGCGTTGCCTGGGTGACCTGACCGCTTTCGGTGACACTCAGGAAGCTACCGGCGATGCCCAGGGCACGCATCTCGCGGGCGATGCTCATCCAGTAGGGCAGCTTGCTCTCGTCGCGCTGGCCCTGCACGTTCTCGAGCTCGTTGGCATTGTCGACCGACGGCAGCCAGCAGACTTTCGTGCCGAGTCGGCCGGCAATGTCCAGGGCGAGCGGGTTCAGGCCGCCCACCGAGTTGTTGAGGGCGATCGCGCCGAACGCCTGGAGTTCCGGGTGGATCAGGTTGACCAGCGTGGCCCGATCGGCGGTGCAGATGTAGTGCGACTTGAGCACAAAGCCCGCCATACGGCGGGCTTTGAAGCGTTCAGCAAGCTCGAGGTCGTTGAACTTGCGCGGCAGCACGTCGGGTGCGCTGTGAACGTGGGTGTCGAAGGCGCCCTCCAGCAGGCCGTCAATCGTGTGCTGGTCGACCATCTCGAGGCGAGTGTACTTCGCCTCGATCAGCCTAATACGCGGGTCTGCTCAACTTTTCGGCGGCGCCGGCGTCGATCAGCCAGACCACCTCGCCCGGTGAGGGCTTGACGATCTGGGCCGGTCGTTGGGCGGGTACGTACGGCCCTTCCAGCACCTGGCGGAGCATGTCTGCTTTGGCTGCGCCGGCCACGAGAAAGATGACCTCACGGGCGAGGTTGATGACCACCGGCGTCAGGGTCACGCGCCACATGCCGACTTCGGCGACGTACTCGGCGACGACCCAGCGCTGCTGCTCATGGACGGCCTGCAGGCCCGGAAACAGCGAAGCGGTGTGGCCGTTGTCGCCCATGCCGAGCAGGATGATGTCGAGCCTGGGCGGGTCCTGGCCGAAGAATTCGCGCAGCTGCCGCTCGTAGTCATCGGCCGCTTCGGGCGGCGGAAGCTCGCCGCGTATGCGGTGAATCTGGTGACGCGGGATCGGCACGCGGCTGAGCAGGGTCTCTTCGGCCATGCGGTAGTTGCTGCGCTCGTCGTCGGGTGGGACACAGCGCTCGTCGCCGAAGAAGACGTGGACCTTCGACCAATCCAGCTGGTCGACCAGTGGTGGGCTGGCCAGTTTCAGGTGGAGGTCGCGCGGCGTTGAGCCCCCCGACAGGGCAAGGCTAGCCAGGCCACGCGCGTCGATCGCGCCCTGGGCCTGCTCGACCACGCGCCGAGCCGCCGCCTCAGCCAGCGCCTGGGGATCGGGAAACACGCGAACAGCGGTCATTGGGCTCCCGGGATGGATCTTGTACGCTGCTTCACAGCGTAGCGATTCGGCGACGCGGTGGAGGCGATCAGGATTTCGTAAAAGCGCGTCTCGGAGACGGGGGACCAGCGCTAGCATCCGGCAGGATGTGGAAACGCTGGGCGCCGTACCTCGTCGCGCCGCTGAGCGTTGG
>CBJLVJ010000713.1:0-2517 GCA_966426465.1 uncultured bacterium
GACGGCATGCGGCGTGGTTCTTTGGCGCCACGTCTGTCCTGGTGCTGGTGCTGGCTCGCTCGCAACCTACGCCGCTGCACGTCGCGCTGTCACTGCTACCGGCTTTCGGGCCGATGCACGCGCACGCACCCGAACGCGCGTTACTCGTCTGGTTCATCGGACCTGCCCTGCTGCTCGGTGCGATGCTGAGCCGTCTGATCGACTTCGGTCGTTGGGGCCAGCTGGTCGCGGCGGCGCTCCTGCTGGTGGTGCTGGTCGATCTTCCATTGGCATGGCGGACGCAAATGGCGGAGGCGCAGGCCGCCAGCGGCGCATACGAAGTCCATCAGGTCGATGCGCATGCGTACTACGCTCCCACCGCGGGTCAGCGCTTCTTGCAGACCATGACGGCAACGCGCCCAACACGGATTATGGGATACGCTCAGCACATCTTCGGTGGGCCGCTCCCGTACACGCTGCGATGGATGTCGCCTCGCGTTGTCGCATTGGGTGTGAACAATCGGGCGATGCTTGCGGGCCTCTACGACGTGCAGGGCTACAACCCGATTCATCTCGCCCGCTTCGATGCCTACATGCGTGTCCTGAACGGGCAAGCACAGGAGTACCATCAGGCTGACGTGCTCGAGTCCGGTCTCGACTCGCGGTTACTGGACCTGCTCGGTGTGCGTTACATCGTCGTGCCGGCGGAGACTGCGCCAGACGAAGCGGAATCGCATGTCACACGCGAGCTGCCAACCGTGTATGCGGACGAACAGGTCAAGGTGCTCGAAAACGCTCGAGCGCTGCCCCGGGCATGGCTCGTTCATGCCGCCGTACGCCTGGACGCGCAACAGGGTCTGGCCAAGCTCGCGTCCGGTGACATCGACCCGCGACGCACCGTCATCCTCGAGAGGAGCGCCACGGCGCAAGCGGCGCAGGACGAATTGCTCGGGCCAGCCCCGACTCCCGACGAATCGGTCAGCTGGGAACAGAGCCTGCTCGAGAGTGGAGGCGACAGCGTTCTGCTCCACGTTCACGCCGCGGCGCCCGGCTGGCTGGTCCTCAGCGACGCGTACTATCCCGCGTGGCAGGCCCGCGTCGACGGCTCGCCGCGTGAGGTCGAGATCGCGGACGCAGCATTGCGCGCTGTGGCTGTGCCAGGTGGCGACCACTCCGTCGAGTTCGTCTACAACTCGCCGGCACTCGCCATCGGCGCGGCCGTATCTGGGCTGACGGTGCTCAGTCTCGCGGTGGTCGGCCTCAGAATGCACAGCGCCCGGTGAGGCGTCTCGGCTCCTGCCTCTGGCTGGCCGTGGCGGGGCTCCTCGGCATGTATCTGTGTATCGCGGCCTGGAGCACGCTCGAACGCCTGCGAAGTTCCAGTGAGTACCTGTACGGCGAGGCAATCGTGCTCGACGAGGTCCGCCGCATCGGTTTGGGCCAGCCCCTCTATCCGGCTCCTGACGCGGTGCCACTTACGGTCACCGCGTACCCGCCCGTCTATTACCTGGTTGTCGCGGGCCTGCAGCACCTGACGGGCGACACCGGCTATGGGCCTGGTCGGGTGGTCTCGGTGGTCGCCACGCTGGCGGCGGGCGGGTTGCTGGCGTGGAGCGTGCGGCAACTCGCGGCCAGCTGGCCTGGCGGCCTGCTGGCGGCTGGACTGTTCTTCACGCAAAACCTGACCGCGCTCCTGTGGGCACCGGCACACCGCGTGGATCCACTAGCCCTGTGCTTGAGCCTGTTCGGCGTTGCCCTGGCGACGTGCGGGCGCACCAGCTTAGCCGCACTGCCGCTCGCGGCGGCGGTCCTGACCAAGCCGACCTATCTTGCCGCGCCGCTGGCGGTCCTGCTGACGCTCTGGCCCGCACGTCGCTCGGTCTTCGCGTTCGCCGCCCTATTCATCGGCACGCTGTGCGTCTGCGTCGGTGTCGGAGTATGGCTGACGCATGGCGAATTGCTCTGGCACACGGTCGTCGCGAACGCCAATCCACAGGATCTCACGTATTTTTCCGCGATGGTAGGCAGCTTCCTCCAGTTCAATGCGCTGCCGCTGGTCGCGGCGGGGGCCGCGTTCGGTTTGTGCGCCGAGCGGCCGGAGCGCCTGTGGCGGACGTACTTCGTGCTTTGCGGCCTGGAAACCCTCCTCACAGTCGGGAAGCTGGGTGCCTCATCGAATTACTGGCTCGAGCTCACGGTAGCCACGAGCGCCCTGATCGGCGTGCTGGCAGTCCGGATAACAGAAGTCAGGCCAGAGTGGAGGTTTTTCACTTCGGCAAGTCTGGCCGCGGTCGTCTTCGCCGCGCTGCTCGCAAGCATCCCGGCGTATCAGGCTACCGTGTCACAGGCGGCCGACCAGGAATTTGCCCGCCTGAACGCCGAGACGACACCGCGCATGGACCTCGTGCACATGATCGCCGACGAGCCGGGCGCGGTGCTCACAGACGATCCTGGGCTCGCCGTCGAGGCGGGCAAACGCGTCGAGTTCGAATTCGTCGTGTTCACGATTCTCGCGACCCAGCATGTGTGGAATGAGCA
>CBJLVJ010000714.1:0-2511 GCA_966426465.1 uncultured bacterium
ACGACCAGGAAGAGGCGATGTCCATTGCCGACCGCATCGCCGTGATGAACAACGGCGTGCTCGAGCAGGTGGACTCGCCAGAACAGATCTACGCGCGCCCGGCGACGCTGTTCGTCGCGACCTTCATCGGCACGATGAACCGCCTGGAAGCCCACCTTACCGCGGACGGCCGCTTGGTCGCTGGCCCGTTTTCCGCGCCGATGGCATTCGCCGACGGCCCCACCGCGACGTCGAGCAGAACTGAGCGGGCGCTGGTGGCTGGCATTCGTCCGGAGGACCTGCATCTGGCGTCTGGCGGCGAGGGTGTGCGCGCCCGCATCGACCACGTGGTCGACCTGGGCCACTACCGCCGCGTGACGCTGACCGCCTCGGGCAGCAGCCTGCTCGCCTTTGTGCCAAAGTCCGAGTCGGTCCCGACCGAGCAGGCCACGGTCACTGCCCGCCGCGTGCTGGTCTACGCCGACGGCCACCTGATCGGCGCAGCCGAGCCGGCCCAGGAGTTCGTCAGCGCGTGAGCTGACGGGGCTCAGGCACCAGCGCGGTCATGCCGCCGCGAGTGGCCGGGGCGGCGCTCAGCGGGCGAAGCGGAGGGGATCGAACGGCGCCGGCGACACCGGTGGCGGCTCGTTGCAGATGTGCGCCATGAGCAGCGCGATCGACCCGGGCAGCGGCGCGATGCCGCTCGGGCCGTGGCCGGTCAGAAAGTAAAGCCCGTCGAGTGCGCCGCGGCCGATCAGCGGCAGCCCGTCGGCAGACACCGGTCGGAACCCGGTCCACAGCTCGACGATCGGGCTGTGCTCGAGCGCTGGCACGACTTCGATGGCCCGATTGAGCAGCCAGGCCACGCCGCCGGCGGTCAGGCTGGCGTCCCAGCCGGCTTCCTCACGGGTGGCGCCGACCACCAGCCGCCCGTCGGCCCGCGGCACGAAGTACGGGTCGTCCGGCGTCAGCAAGACGTGCTGCAGGCCGACCGCGGCCTGGTCGAGCGCGAGGATCTGCCCGCGTTGAGGCGTCACGGGCGGCCGCGGCTCCAGGTTGCGAATGGCGGCCGACCAGGCTCCCGCGGCAACGACCACGATGTCGGCGCCGACCTGCCCGTCGGCTGTCTCGACGCCACTGACGCGTCCGCCGCTCGCGGTCACCTGGCGAACCTCGGCGCCGGTTTCGATGGTCACGCCCGCCCAGCGCGCCGCGATCTCCAGGGCGCGGCAGAGTCGGCGGTTGTCGACGTTGCCGCCGGGCACCAGCAGGCCACCCGGGAGGTGCTGGCTGATGCCTGGCTCGAGCGCTCTGAGGCCGCTCGCATCGAGCAGCTCGGCCCCGTCCGAGCGCCGCGCGGCTTGCTGCAGCCAGCCGAGGTCGGCCTCGGTCTCGGCCAGCTGGATGCAGCCAATCTCGAGGTATTCGGGGTCCAGACCCGACTCTTCCTGAACCGCGGCGGCGAACTCGGGCCAGAGCTGCGCGCTGAGCTGCCGCAGGCCAAACCTGGGATCGCCCTCGTAGCGCAGGGTGGCGCCGATGATGCCTGCCGAGGCCCACGACGCGGCTCGCCCGGGTTGCGCCCGCTCGAGCAGCGTCACGCTGTACTGGCGTCGCCGCAGCTCGCGGGCGGCGGCCAGCCCCATCACGCCGCCGCCGATGACCGCCACCCTGTCAGCCATGCGCGCGCAGCCTGCTCACCAGTGTGCCCGTCCTTGCCCCAGCAAAATCGTACGGCCCAGCCGCTCGCCATCCGCCAGTGGACCAGCCCGTGGCTCGAGCGCGAGCTGAAGCGCGACATCGAGCAACCATGTCGCCAGGAGCCGGGGCGCCCGCCATCGCTTGGCCGACCTGATTAGCGCGCCCGGAGAGATTTGAACTCCCGACCCACAGCTCCGAAGGCTGTTGCTCTATCCGCTGAGCTACGGGCGCCGAAACCTGCGTCGACAGGAGCCGGTACCAGCCGAATTGGCGAGCGGTTCGGCGTCGGTGGCAGTTGGCGCACCGCACGACGCATTTGGCGATTTCGGCCTCAATTGTACGCCAGGCGCAGCCATCTGCCACTTTGTCAGCGATGTTCCAGCTTTTGGATGTCGCGTCCACGTGATCGAAGTCCAGCACGACGGGGTCGCCCTCACCGCAGTCCACGCAGGGATGGCACCCGAGATAGGCCAGCAGCCGATCGAAAAGCTCCCGGCGATGGACGCGGTTCCGCGCCATGGCCTTGTTGACGTAGTACGGCTTGTTACGCCGGTAGTGGTCCTGCACATACTGCCGGCTGCACGATTTGCAGTACAGCTGCAGGCGCCCCCGGGCGCGGTCCTTGAAGTTGAAGTCCGAAACGTCCCTGGTGCAGCCACACCGCCGACAGGTCCTGTCCATACGAACAAGTGTTCTGGTGGAGCGTCACGCGGAGCGTCACGTGAGGGACCAAAAGCGTCACGCGGGCAGGCAAAAGCGTCATGGGGACGTCACAAAATGGCGAAACACCGCGGAGGTGAGCGACCGGGCTCGAACCGGCGACCTTCGGGG
>CBJLVJ010000715.1:0-2508 GCA_966426465.1 uncultured bacterium
GGTAACGCACGTGGCAGCCCACCCCGCAGCCGCGCCGGCGCAGCGTGTAGTCGACCTGGTCCCGCAGCAGTCGTTCGCGGCCGGTCGCCCAGAAGTAGGGCAGGCCAAGGCCAGCTCGGGCGCCCGTTACCGCCAGGAGGGATGCGGCATCCATCGACAAGAAGTAGACACCAGGCTCATGGCCATGGAGACGCACATACGTGCGGACGTTGGTCTCGGGGAACCGGAGGCCAAGCGCCGGCGGAGCTCCGAACGGCCGCGCGGCCTCGATCACGAACGGCGTCAGGCTGACATAGGCGCTGCCGTCATATTCGTCGATCGACAGCGGCTCTGGCACAAGTGGACGCAGGGCGGCGCTGTTGACCCGCCAGTGCGCGAAGAACAGACGCCGCCAGTGCTGATAGCCGGCCGGCGGGCCGAATGGACGTCGCGCCGGCCGGGACGAGCTTCCTGCGGGCCCGACGACGGCTGCCTGACTGAGCCCGAACATGGTCGGATGCAGGCAAGACGCATACCGCGCTTCAGGAAGCTTGGCGCTGCCGAGCCTCGCGCGCGCCGCTATCGCGCATGGTCACCGCGCAGCGTCCAGCAGCACACCTCACGCGCACCTCATCTCGCCAGTCTGCCGTTCGCACGTCGGCGCTTCATGCTGCAGGTGGTGATGGCGGGCGTCTGATGCGGCGCGTGAGCCCTTGGACCCGAAGCCCTGCAGCTCCATCGCGCGCTGGTCGAGGCGATCCACGGCGCGGCGTGAAGCGTGCCAGGGTCTCCTGGCGGGACGACAGCCAGGGTCGGTCGGTGCAGCGAACGAACCCCGGTCCGCCGCAGGCCCACTCCCACGGAGGGCGTGCCCTGGTTCTCTGGGTGGGGGCAGCAGCCTGGGTGAAGCGCAGGTGCGATGCCTGCGACGCCCGTGCTCTACGTCAGCTAAAGAGACCTGCGCCTCGCGTTGTTCATACTCGCTGCGCTGATGGCCGTGGCTGCCGAATGTGGCAGACCCAGGTACCGGCCAGCTATCCATGCGGCGCCGCCAAAATCCGGCTCCAGTTCCCCACCACGCTCAGCCGCTCGCTGCATAATGGCGGAAGTCGAGTCTAGAGAAGCCACCCTCTTTCCATCACGTTTGATCTTGATTTCGGCTCCGGACCCATCTGGCTGATTCGCCATTTGAATCCCACGAGCACGATCACCGGACGGTTATTGGCACGCTCCGGCACCAATCTCGCCAGTTGGGCGAACGCTTTCAACGTCCGTTGGGGAGCGACCGCCTCCGTGTCCCAAGGCGATATGCGCTGGCCTTTCGACGTGAACCAGATGGTTTGCATCTGTTACATCCAGGACATGCAAAACATCCCGCACGGACCATCACGTGAGCCCTCTCAGTCGCACCATATTGCCCAGATCCTTCGGCTCTTGTTGACCGTGGGTAGCGGAAAAAACAGTGCGGCGGGTGCTCAACTGGAGCGCACCCGCCGCCCGCGTTTGAACCTTAGCGTCGCACGCTGGTGAGCCCGCGCGTGATGACCGCGGCGGCGATCGCGTGCATCACCACCAGCACGGCGATCTCGGCGTTCGACACGCCATCGACCGTCGGAATGTAGGTGAAGTCGGGCATCAGCGTGACCACGAAGGTGATCGCCGAGATCACCGTGAAGACCATCGCGGCGTGCTTTCGCACAAACTGGAGGAGACCCGCGTAGAGCAAGGCGGCGACAACGGCCGGGAAGACGGTGAAAATGATTGGCGCCGAGACGTTGCCCAGCGGCAGAAACGCCGGGTCGTACTGCACGGCGACCTGCGCCAGGTAGAAGAACACGGCGTTGGCCAACACGGATGCGCCAATCGTGAGCAGTCCGGTACGTGCGTAGCGGCCCCAGCTGAACGCGCTGGTAGCGGTGTCGGCCGGGCGGAAGCTGGCGGAGAGCGAAGCAGCAGTGGCAGACATGGTCGAGACGTGCTCCTGGTTGGTGGGTTTCAAAGAGACGTCGAACGGGGCGAGGCGAAATCGACACGCGTCTCGACACGCGTTTCTCAAACTTCGCGGCACGAACGGAGCGCAGCCCGACGGGCGCTTTTGCGCTGGAGCAACGACACGCGCTTGACACTGGCCTGATACAACCCTACGGCTGTATCTGTGCAGATCGCTGCGCCCGACTTCGGTCGCATGTTCGGCGTCGGCTTTCAATCGTCGGCTCCACCGATGCGACGGCAGACTGGGCGGCCCCGGGGGGGAGATCGTCGTCCGGCGTTTGCCCCCACCAGACAATGACCGCCAGCCGCGCATAATCTTGTCGCCTGCCGCCCGAGTGACTAACGTACCGCGGCTTTATGCTCCCGCGCCCGCTGCTCCTGCGCCGGCTACTGGGTGTGAGCGTCCTGCTCATCGTAATCGCGCTCGCCGCCGGCTTGGCCGTGCCACGGCTCGCTCCCGGGCTCGCCCGGCCTCCCGACCACCCGTCCGAGACAGCTCCCAGCCTGCCCGCCGAGCGGCCGCCGCTTGCCGAACAG
>CBJLVJ010000716.1:0-2502 GCA_966426465.1 uncultured bacterium
CAGGGGGTGCGCGCAGAGGTCGACCCGCTCAAGGATGATCCACGCGACTTCGCATTGTGGAAGGCGGCCGAGCCCAGTCGGACGGAGCTGGTGTGGACGAGCCCCTGGGGCCGTGGGTTTCCGGGCTGGCACATCGAGTGCACGGCCATGAGCACCGAGCATCTCGGACCACAGATCGACATCCACACCGGTGGAGTCGACAACATCTTTCCCCACCACGAGGACGAGCGCGCGCAAAGTGAAGCGTATACCGGACAGAAGCCGTTCGCCCGTGTCTGGCTGCACGGCCAGCACCTGTTGGCGGATGGCTTGAAGATGGCGAAGTCAACCGGGAACGCATATACCCTGGCCGATCTGCTCCGGCTGGACTTCGAGCCGCTGGCCTTCCGCTACCTGTGCCTGACGACGCATTATCGGGCACGGCTCAATTTCACCTTCACCAGCCTGCGCGCGGTACAGTCCGGGCTGCGCCGTCTGCGGTTACACGTGTCCAGGTGGGGTCCACCCGCGTCGCACCTGTCGCCGGAGGCCGAGGCGTGCCGTGCGCAGTTCTGGTCGTTGGCCAGCCAGGACCTGGCATTGCCACGCTGCCTGGCGATGGTCTGGGCGCTCGCGCGCGGGCAGATGAGGCATCTGCCGGACGCAGAGAAGGCCGCGCTGGCGCGCGACTTCGATCGTCTGCTGGGCCTCGACCTGGGCGTCGCCCCCGGGCGCAGGCCGGCCGATCCGCTGCGCGGAGCGGCCTCCTCGGCAGCCGGCGTAGCGGACGGAACACATGAACCGGATCGCTGCACGTTGTCCGTGATCGTCGTGGTGCAGCCGGACGAAGACCTGGCAGCGGTTGGCCGCAGCGTGGCCAGCGTGCTCGATCACTCAGGGGAGACGGACCTGGAGGTGAGACTGGTCGACGCGACGGGCTCACCCGAGTCGCACGCCGTGCTGGCCGCGCTGGCCGACACCGACGCGCGCGTGCGGCTGGTGTGGATCGATCACGACCCGGGTGCGGCAGCGGCCCGTAACCTCGGCCTGCGCGCCAGTCGCGGCACGTTCGTCGCGCTGCTCGACCCGTCCGTCGAGCTGCTTGACTGCCCCTGGCCCGCGCTGCTGCGCCTGTTGGAGGACGCATCCGTCGGCGCGGTCGGGCCGTTCGGGCTGCTGACCGCGGACATGCGTCATTTCCACGAGGTCGAGGACCCGCCAGCCGGTGAGGCCATCGAAGTCGACGCCCTCCAGAGCTACCTGATGGTCCTCCGCCGCGCCAGCTTGCCACGCGTCGGTCTGCTGGATGAGCACTTCCGCTACTACCGCATCCTGGACCTGGACCTCAGCTACGCCGTCCGCGAGCGCGTTGGCCGGATCCTGAGCGTCGGCGGCCTGCCACTCGTCCGCCACCCCCACGCGCTGTGGGAAGCGCTCAGCGAAGGCGATCGGGAGGAACGCAGCCGCAAGAACTTCGGACGGTTCCTCAAGCGGTGGGACCACCGCCACGATCTGTCCCGCCACGGCAAGGCAGCCGAGCTCGTGGGCGAAGCGGCCGTGCACGGCTGATCGGAGCCCTCGCGGCAACCAGGTCATGGTGGAGGCGCTCGGCCGGGCGCGCGCGTCTCACGCATGGGACGCCACCGCCTCGGCGCGGCGCTTCTTGCGCGGCCGATGCTCGTTGCGCTTCGGGGGGTCCGCCGGCTTCAGCGCTCGGGCGTTGAGCACGCGCGCGACCGCCGACCGACGGTCGGCCTCGACCAACTCCACGGCGCGCCCAAAACGCTGGGCCGAGGCTGCTCTCAGCAGCTCACCGAGCCCGGCGTCACCGGACCCGGGCGGGTCCAGGCTGACCGAGAAGGTCGGCAGGCGCCGCCCACCGGACGACAGTCGCACATAGCACTGGTGCTCGCCCAGCTCCACCAGATCCTGCGCGTCCAGCGCACCGCCCAGCTCCGGCACCAGGTACTCCGCGTCTTCGGCGCTGCAGTTGAACGCCACGAGCGCGTCCAGGTTCGCAAACAGCGTGGCTCGCAGACCGCGACCATCGTCGCGACCGAGCGCCAGCAGGCGCGACAGGCTCTGGGTGGCCAGCACCAGATTGGCGCCGTACTTGCTCAGCTCGGCCAGGATCGCCTCGTAGTCGGCGCCCGGGATGGTGTGGAACTCGTCGACAAACATCGTGATCGGCCGCCGCGCCGCGGAGTCCATCCGCGCCTGCTCGGCCACCCCGAGCGTGACCAGGTTCAGCAGCGTACTGCCGATGAGCGCCGCGGCGTTGTCGCCCACCACGCCCCGCGCGGTGTTGACGATCACGACCCTGCCCTCGCGCAGCCAGGCGCCTGGATCGATCGTCGAGGCGGGCTGGCCGACAATGTGCCGCGACGCGGTGTTGCCCTCAAACCGATGGATCTTGGTCAGCACCGGGTTGATCAGCTCAAGCTGAAAACGGCGGTCGAGCGGCTCGAAGTAGTCGGACCACCATGCGCGCACACTGGGATCGGCCACCGAGCCGAGCACCTG
>CBJLVJ010000717.1:0-2495 GCA_966426465.1 uncultured bacterium
CCGACGACGGTGAGATGGGCGTCGAGGCAGACTGCCACCGCGGGAAGCTCGGCGGCCGGGTCAGCGTGCGCCAGGCTGCCGCCGACTGTGCCGCGTGAGCGGATCGCGGGGTGGCCGACCCAACGAATCGCCTCGCTGAGCAAAGGCTGCGATCGCGCCAGGCCAGCGTCGCGCTCGATACGCGCCTGACGCGTCATGGCGCCAATAGCCAGACCGCCATCGCGTGCGGTGGTATACGCCAGCTCGGCGACACGGTTCAGGTCGACCAGCACGCTCGGCCGAGCCAGGCGGAAGTTCAACAGGGGAATGAGGCTCTGGCCGCCCGCCAGCACCTTTGCCTCAGGGCCACCTCGAGCGAGCGCGGCTACCGCTTCGTCGATCGACGTGGGAGCGACGTAGTCGAACGGAGGGGGCTTCATGTCGCTCGTTCAGGCGAGAGACGGCAGGATACACCGTCGGTCCGTCTCGCAGCCGTTCAACGCAGGGCCTCGAGCTGGCGCAAGGCAATCCGGTTATCCGGCTCGCTGGCCAGGGTGCGCTCGAACGCCTGGCGCGCGCCCTGTGTATCGCCGAGCTGCAGCAGCGCGCGCCCGAGCATGTTGGTGCCTCGCGGGCCGAGCGGCTCGCCGTTACGCAACGCCTCGACCGCTGCTTGCCACTGCTGCTTCTCGATCAGGGCGGCAGCCTGTGCCTCGACCTCCTCGGCTCGGACGACGGCGCGGGCCGGCGCCGCTCGCGCCGATGGTGGCGCCCAGGACACGCCGGCTCGCTGGCTGAGGTCCATCAGAATACGCTCGGTCTCCGCGGCGTTGGCCTGGCCCAGGGCCGCGATGGGCCGGCTATGCAGCTCGCGAATGCCGCCGGCCAGCGGCAGCCCTTCGCCCAGAAGCTCACGCCCAAGCTCGTGCCCGAGCAGCACGACCGCACGCGGACGAGCGCGCTGGATCGAAACACCGATCGCCGCGCGGGCCGCGCCGCGGTCCACCCCTGGGGCCAGGATCAGCACGCCCAGCGCCAATCGGGCGAGCAGCGCGCTGACCTGTGGGCCGTGCGGGAGATTGGGGAGCACCTGGCGCGCTCTGGCCGGATCGTCGATTTCGCGTGGTGTGGACGCCACGCCGGGCGTCTCGCGGGCCACCATCAACAGGTCCATACGCAACATCATTTCATGCCAGCGACCGCGTGCGACAATGGCGATCGTGCGCAGGCTTGCCGCGCTCTTGCTTCTCGTCGCGCTTGCGGTTGCGCCGCATCCAGCCGCGGCGCAACCGAGCATGCAGGAGTACGCCGTTCCAGCCGGCTCGCACCCCCACGACGTCGCGCCCGCGGTGGATGGCGGGGTGTGGTTCACGGCGCAGGCCGCGGGCTACCTGGGTTGGCTCGACCCCAGCACCGGTGAAGTCCGGCAGATTCCGCTCGGGCCGCGCTCCGCGCCACACGGCGTGATCACCGGTCCCGATGGGGCAGCGTGGGTCACCGATGGCGGTCAGAACGCGATCGTGCGCGTCGATCCACTGAGCAGTGAGGTGCGCGTCTTTCCGCTGCCCGGGCGAAACGCCAACCTGAACACAGCCGCGTTCGATGGCAGCGGCATCCTGTGGTTCACCGGCCAGAGCGGCATCTACGGCCGCCTGGATCCGGCTACTGGTGACCTGCAGGTGTTCGAGGCGCCCCGCGGACCGGGGCCGTACGGCATCACCGCGACCACTGACGGATCGCGGGTGTTCTACGCCTCGCTCGCCGGTAGCCACGTTGCCGAGATCAACCGCGACACGGCGCAGGCCACGCCGATCGACCCACCCACACCTGGCCAGGGCGCGCGCCGGGTATGGACGGATTCCCACGGCGTGATCTGGGTCAGCGAGTGGAACGCGGGTCAGGTCGGCCGATTCGATCCGGTCTCGGGCCAGTGGAGCGAATGGAAGCTGCCTGGGAGTGCGCCGCACGCGTACGCCGTCTATGTCGACGAGCAGGACGCGGTGTGGCTCAGCGATTGGGGAACCAACGCGCTGGTACGGTTCGATCCGTCCAGCGAGACGTTCGAGCCATTCGTGATGCCGCTGAGCGGCTCGGACATCCGCCAGATCAACGGCCGTCCGGGCGAGGTCTGGGCCGCCGAGTCAGGCCAGGACCGTCTCGTGGTCGTTCGACACTGACCTCCGACTACACTGTTGGGGTGAGCGTCCGATGGCCGTAGAAGCCGAGCGGCCGATTGCAATCGACAAGGTCCGCGACGAGGAGCGCTTCTTCGGCGGCGACATCGTGTGGTGGGCGCTGCTGCTGGTGTGCTCGGTGCCGGTCATCCTGTTCGGGCTCGGGCTGGCGCCCGACCTGGGCGGCTTTTTGCTGATGATCGTCGGCGGCGTGCTGGGCGGCGTGGCTTTCGCGCAGGTCATGCTGCGGATGCCCTACTTCACGCGCGGCTTCGTCAAAAGCATCCTGATCGTGCTGGTCGCGAGCCTGGTCATCGCTGGCGTTGCGTTTGTCTACAGCAC
>CBJLVJ010000718.1:0-2489 GCA_966426465.1 uncultured bacterium
GGCACGCGCCTCGTATACGATCGCGGCGATCTCGTCGGGTGAAAAGCCGGTCGCGCCCTGCTCATCGTTGGGCGACATCACCCCGCCGCTGGTATGGACCTTGATCTGGTCGGCGCCTGCGCGCAGCACCTCGCGCGTGGCGCGCCGCACGCCTTCGACGCCGTCGCCGACGGTGAGCGGCAGCTCTGAGACCGCGCGAATGTTGGCGCCGTTGGGCATGACCGAATCGCCATGACCGCCCGTCTGCGACAGCGCCGAAACGGCGATGCGCATGCGCGGGCCCGGGAACAGGCCTTGCTCGATGGCCATCTTCACGCCGCGCGGTGTGCCCGCGGCGTCGCGCACGCTGGTGAAGCCCGCCTCGAGCGTGGTCCGCGCGTGATTGAGGGCATGGGCCACGATCAGGCTGAACGGCATCAGCAGCCGCTGCTGGACACCCCAGGTCGACGAGCCCAGATGAACGTGGCAGTCGATCATGCCGGGCATCACGGTCAGATGCGCAGCATCGACCACCTCGGCGTCGCGCGGCACGCCACCGCCGCGATCGATGCCGACGATCGTGTCGCCATCGAGCACGAGCGTCGCGCCACGCGCCGGCTCAACGCCTGTGCCGTCGATCAACGTGCCACACCGAACCGCGATTGTCATGGCTTGCACCTCTCCAGACGCTGTATCCAGGCCGACAAGCCGCGTTCACACAAGACGCAGTCGGCCTGGATCCAGCTTGTTCTGACAGACTGTTCCTGTGAGCGCGGCGCCGAGGTCAAGACATTGTCCGCGATCACAGGAACGAATCACGCGCGAGCGACGTCGGAATGCATAGCGTATGCTCAAACCCCTGGTGAGTCCGTGGCTGACGTCCAACTGATCAAGTCGCTGGTCGTCCTGCCCACCTACAACGAGCGTGAGAACATCCACGCCATCCTGGAGGCCATCCTCGACCAGGCCGCGGACCTCGACGTGCTGGTCGTCGACGACAACTCGCCCGACGGCACGGGGCAGATCGTCGAGCGACTGGCGGCGGCCGAGCCGCGCATCCACGTGATGCACCGTGCGGGCAAACTCGGGCTGGGCACGGCCTACATCGAGGGCTTCCTGTGGGCGCTCGCACGCGACTACGAGTACGTCTTCGAGATGGACGCCGACTTCTCACACGACCCGGCCGACCTGCCGCGGCTGCGCGCGGTCATCGCCAGCGGAGCGGCCGACGCGTCGGTCGGCTCACGCTGGGTGGCCGGCGGCGGCACGCGTAACTGGTCGTTCCTGCGCACGTTCATCAGCCGCGGCGGCTCGCTCTACGCGCGCCTGATTCTGGGCACGCCTGTATGCGACCTGACCAGTGGCTTCAAGTGTTTCAGTCGGCGCGTGCTGGAGCAGCTCGACCTGCCGACGGTGCGCTCGAACGGCTACGCGTTCCAGGTCGAGATGAACTACCGCTGTCAGCTGCACGGTTTCCGTGTCGCCGAAGTTCCGATCGTGTTCGTCGACCGGCGGGTGGGCAAAAGCAAGATGGGCAGCCACATCGTCACCGAAGCGATGCTGGTCGTATTGCGGCTGCGTCTGCAGACGCTGTTCGGTGGAAAGGCTCAGCCGGCCGGCGCCACGCCGGCCAAATACTCCAGGACGCCCTGAGCGCAGCCGTCGGCCAGCGCCTCGAGCGTCGCATCGTCACGCAGCAGCGCGGCCTCGTTGGCGTTCGACAGGAACAGGTTCTCGACCAGCGCGCTGGGAACAGGACCACGTAGCCCGAAGAAGTGGCCGTAGGGCTTGCCGGCGGCGAGGTCGGACTTCACGCCGCGGTCGACGGACGGGTAGCCAAGCTCGTCGGCCAGCGACGCGACGACGTGCCGCTGCAGCGCGTTGGCCAGCGTGTAATCGGCGCTCATCGCCTCAGCCGCGCGATCGGGATTGAAGTACGTCTCGGTCCCGCGCAGGTTGGCCGGACCGCCGTTGAAGTGCAGCGACACGTACACCCGCGCCGAGCCGGCCGCGGCGATGCGCGCCGTTTGCTCGGCCTGGATCTGCTCGGTTGCGAGCGGGTTGGTCAACACGGTCAACGGTAGGTCGTCCTCGCGGGTCAGGCGCACGCTCAGCTGGGCCGCCTCGAGACGGGCGCGCACCCGCTGAGCGAGGTCCAGGGTCAGCTGGTACTCGCGCAGACCGCCCGCGGACGAGCCGATGTCGGCCCGACTGTGGCCCGGATCGAGCGCCACATCGACCGCTGGCGAGGCTTGCGTCAGCACGAGCAGCGCGGCGACTACGGCGGCCAGCACCGCGCCAGGGTAGCAGGCCGATTGTCCTGCGTGAAATGATGCGTTTCGACTACAATGTAACCGCACGTTGTCATCTTGTGGGCAGTGGAAGCGCCCCGGTCGAAACGGCCTCAGGATGGCCACATTCGGATCAGTTTCGTTCGTTCTCAGGGTCGGAGCGAAGCGCCCGTCGTCAGGCCCGCTCGAAGGACGTCACACGGTGGGATTCTTCGCTCA
>CBJLVJ010000719.1:0-2471 GCA_966426465.1 uncultured bacterium
GACTCTGCCCCGCCCGACGACGACGCTACCGAGCCTGCCTCGCCGGCCGAGCTTGCCGAGCCTACCGGGGCCGCCGAGCCTGCCGAGCCTGCCTCGGCTGCCGGCGATCGGCCCGTTGCCGTTCGCCGTCCTGCTGGTGGTCGCCGCGGCCTGGTACCACTTCGCTTTCAGCGGCTTCGTCCTGCGTGGGTCTGTGGTCGACCACATCTCGGGCCAGCCGATTGCGGGCGCGCGCATGTGGAGCGGACGAGCCAGCTCGACCACCACCGCCGAGGGCACGTTTGCGCTGGACGGCGTCAAGCCGCCCGAGATGATCGCGTTCGATGCGCCCGGCTATCACGCCCAGAGCCTGCGCGTGATGAACCCGCTGGAACAGCTGGCGGCACGCCTGGAGCCGTTTGGCGTCGAGCTGGACGCCGTCGACGCCGACACCGGTCAACCGGTCGCGGTCGCGCTCGACGGCGACCTGACGCCCGAGCGTGTTGGCCAGGGCCGTCTGCACGTGGCGCCGGTGCGAGCGGGCCAGAAGTTCCGTCTCAGCGCCGATGGCTACCTTCCCGTCGAGGCCGCGTACGACGGTCAGGACGTGCTCCACATCCTGCTGCAGCCCAAGCTCAGCGGCCGCGTGACCGACGCCGCCACCGGCAAACCCATCGAGAACGCGCGCGTGTCGGTGGGCGACCTGGTGATGAGGACCGACGCCGACGGCGCCTACGAGCTGCGGCATCGTCAGAACCAGGGTGTGCTGCAGGTGCTGGCGCCCGGCTACCGTCGCGCCCAGCTCGACCTCAATCAGCCTGGGCTCGACGTCCGCCTGCAGCCCAATCCCATTCGCGCGACGTACATGACCTACTTCGCCATCGGCGGCAATGACTACCGGCAGGACCTGTTCAACCTGCTCGACAAGACCGAGATCAACGCCGTGGTGGTTGACATCAAGGGCGACTACGGCTTGCTCAGTTACAAGAGCCGCGTGCCGCTGGCCGAGCAGATTGGCGCCAATTCGGCCCCGACCATTGACGACCTGGACGGCTTGCTCAGCAGTTTGCATCAGCACGGCGCGTACGTGATCGGTCGCATTGTGGTGTTCAAGGACAACGTGCTGGCGCGTAATGGCGCGCAGGCCGGCCTGGACGTCGGCGTGCACGACCGTCGCACGGGTGAGCCGTGGGTGGATGGCGAGAAGCTGGCCTGGGTCGATCCGTTCCAACCCGCGGCCTGGGACTACAACACCGCCCTGGCGCAGGAGGCGATCCAGCGCGGTTTCGACGAAGTGCAGTTCGACTACATTCGGTTCGCGACCGACCCGTCGCCCAACAGCAGCGTCAACGACATCCAGTATTCCCAGCCATTGACCGAGCAGAACCGCGTTTCGGCGCTGAAGAGCTTTCTGAGCCGCGCCCACAAGGCGGTCAACGACGCCGGCGGCTTTCTGAGTATGGACACGTTCGGCTACACGACCTGGTGGGACAACGACGGCGGCATCGGCCAGGACCTGGAGACCCTGGCCGACGAGATCGACTATTACAGCCCGATGGTCTACCCGTCGACGTTCAACGCCGGCGTGCCTGGCAGCATCCCCTACCCCGACGTGGTCTCACGCCCCTACGACACCGTCTACCTGAGCCTGAAGCACGTCCAGCAAAAGCTGGCCGGCAAACACGTCGTGGTCCGCCCCTGGCTGCAGTACTTCGACGACTACCCGTGGGCCACCCGCATGCGCTACGACGCGCCCCAGATCGAAGCCCAGAAGAAAGCGGTCCTCGACTCCAACTCCTTTGGCTGGATGCTCTGGAACGCCGGCAGCCTCTTCAAACGCGGTGGTCTAGCCCCTAAATCTCCTTCCTGAACTCCGACAGTCACGCAACTACCCAAGAAACTCTGCCTGCTCTAACGATCTAAGAACAACAACGGTGCTTGTGCGCAGCGGGCTAAACTCCGGCCACATTGTCCACTGCTTCGCTCGCCGAAAGACGCCACGTGGTCCACGACCGCGGCAGTGGCCTGCGCCAGGCGCTGCTCGGGCTGCCGCTGTTCCTGAAGGTCCTGGTGGCCAACGTGGTCGTGGTGCTGATCGGCGTTGGTCTGGGCACCTGGTTCACGCTGAATTTTGTGGTCACCGGCACTGGGGGCGAGTTTCACTGGCCCGCTGTCGCGGTGATGCTGGTGGTCGGCTTTGCCGCCAGCGTACTGATCAACGCCGGCGTGCTGACCCTCGCCCTGCAGCCACTGCACATGCTCGAGCGCACGGTGGACCGCGTCGCAGCGGGCGACCTGAGCGCCCGCGCCCAGCGCGTCGTCTTTCGCGATCCCGACGTCGAGCGCCTCGCCGACACCCTGAACACCATGCTCGACGTCCTGCAAGAGCACCGCGGCTTGCTGCAAAAGATGTCCGAGCAGGTACTGGCGGCCCAGGAGGACGAGCGCAAGCGCATCGCCCGCGAGCTTCACGACGAAACGGCCCAGGCGCT
>CBJLVJ010000720.1:0-2468 GCA_966426465.1 uncultured bacterium
TACCCCGCCACGGCCGTGGACGTCTTCGGCTACATCGCCGACGGCCGTCTGCTCGCGCTGCACCAGGTCAACCCGTTCGTCAGAACGCCGAGCGAATTCCCAGGCGACTCGATCATTCAGTACCTGGCCTTTCCCGACGAGCCGTCGCAGTACGGGCCGTTGTGGGCGCTGCTCGGCGGCGCGATCAGCAGCCTGTCGCGCGGCAACCTGTTGACAGAAGTCCTGGCATACAAGGCGGTAGGTGGGCTGGCGCACATCGGTGGCGCCGCACTGATCTACATGATTGCCGCGCGCCTCGGCGCGGGCCCGCTCGGAGCCAGAGCCAGCGCCTATGTGTACCTGTGCAACCCGATGCTGCTGTGGGAGATGGTCGGCAACGCTCACAACGACGGCGTGATGATGCTGCTCGGCCTGGTCGCGGTGTGGTTGTTCGTTACCGCGCGCGACCGGCTGGTGTTGCTGGCCGTGGCCGCCGCGGCGCTGGTCAAGCTGCCGGTCGCGTTGATTGGCGCACCCTTGTTCGTCGGCGTGTGGCGGCGCGCTCGTTCACGCGCGATCGAGGCCGCCCTGCTGGGCGTGCTCACGGTCGTCGTGGTGTACCGCCCCTTCTGGGAAGGCCCGGCGACGTTGACCGCGCTGCGGCGCTCGGACCTGTTCACCGCGTCCATCGCCAGCGTCCTGCGACTGGCGCTGGAGCGCAGTCTGGGTCTGCTGGATGCCACGGCCGCCGCGCGCAGCGTGTCGCTGGCGGCCTTTGGCGTGGTGGTCGTCGCGTCGGTGTGGATGGCCGCCCGCGCACAGTCGGACAGTGACGTGCTGCGCGCGGGCTACATCGTGCTGCTCGGCGGCCTGCTCCTGGCCACGACCTGGTTCCAGGCCTGGTACGTGGTCTGGCCGTTCAGCCTGGGCGCCGCGCTGGCCGAGCCACGGCGTCACCTGGAGGTCGCGTTGCTCAGCCTGGGCGGCCTGCTGCAGTACTTCGTGTTCATTTACCTGTGGGTCATGGGCGTGTTCCCGCAGGGTGAGAACCTCGGCGTGCAGTCCGCCGCGTATCTGGCCATCATCGGCCCACTGCTCCTGGGCCTGCTCGTCCGCGGGGTGCAACCAGTCGGAGGGTCGTCTCTGGCGATACCATCCAGGGCGTGGAAACGCAGCTAGCGCCGCGCGCGCGGACGGGCCTGTCCCGCTTCTCGGATACCTGGGTTTTTCTGGATGGCGAGATGGTCCGCTACCACGACGCCTACCTGCCGCCGATGACGCACGCGCTGCACTACGGCACTGGCTGCTTCGAGGGGATCCGCGCGTACTGGAACGCCGCCCAGGACCAGCTGTTTCTGCTGCAAGCGGAGGCGCACTATCAGCGGCTGCGTCGCTCCGCCGCCATCCTGCGTATGGATATCCCCTACTCAGACCAGGAGCTGATCACCTGGACCTGCGAGATCCTGCGCCGCAACAACGCCCGGACGGATACCTACATCCGCCCGCTGGTGTTCATCTCCGCCGAGGAGATTGGCGTGCGCCTGCACGACCTGCAGCGCAGCGTGCTGATCTACACCGCCCCGCTCGGCGAGTACATCGCCACCGAGGGCGGCATTCGCTGCATGACCAGCAGCTGGCGGCGCATCTCGGACTCGGCTATTCCGGCGCGAGCCAAGATCGCCGGCTCGTACGTCAACTCGGCGCTGGCCAAGAGCGAGGCGCTCGAGAATGGCTACGACGAAGCCATTATGCTGGCCAGCGACGGCCACGTCAGCGAGGGCTCGGCCGAGAACCTGTTCATGGTGCGCGACAACGCGTTCGCCACGCCGTCGGTGACCGAGGACATCCTCGAAGGCGTCACCCGCAAGCTGCTGATTGGCCTCATCCGCGACGAGCTGGGGCTCGATCTGGTCGAGCGCAGCATCGACCGCACCGAGCTGTACGGCTGTGACGAGCTGCTGCTGTGCGGCACGGGCGCTCAGGTTTCCGCGGTGATCGAGCTGGATCGTCGCGCCATCGGCGACGGACGGGTCGGGCGGCACACGCGGCGGCTGCAGGAGCTGTATTTCAACGCCGTGCGCGGCGACGAGCCGCTTTACCGCGAGTGGCTCACGCCCGTGTACGGGTGACCAGGCCGGTCCAGCCGCCGTATCCCATCATCGACATCCACACGCATCTCATGCCCGAGCGGCTGTTTCGGGCCGTGCGGGCGTATTTCAGGGCGCACCTGTGGCATCCACGCTACGACGCGCCCGTGCCCGAGCTGGTCAAAACGCTGCTCGACGCGGGTGTCAGTCGATTTGTGTTCACCCCGTACGCCCATCGAGCGGACATGAGCCGCTCGCTCAACCACTGGGTTGCCAACGTGCAGGCGACCTTCGCCCCGTTCGGCATTGGCTTTGGCACGTTTCACCCCGATGACGAGGCGCTGGTCGGTCAGCTCGCGGACGAAGCCTTCGTCCAGCTCCGCCTGCGCGGGGCCAAGCTGC
>CBJLVJ010000721.1:0-2461 GCA_966426465.1 uncultured bacterium
ACCGTTTCGCCAGCCAGCAGCGGTTTGACAATCGACAGCGCCTCAGCCAGGCGGCTCACCCGAACGGATCCGGACTCGAACGGTAAGCCGAGCATGGCGTTGTCCTCGGCCGAGCCGGGCCGACCCGCGCCAATGCCCAGCTCGAGCCGCCCGCCCGAGACGAGGTCCAGGGTGGCTGCTTCTTTGGCCAGCATGACCGGATGTCGGTAGTCGTTGGCCAGCACGAACGTGCCGACCCGTAGCGTGCGCGTCGCCGCCGCGGCCGCCGCCAGCGCCGGGAACGGCGACAGCGAGTACTGGAGCGTGTCGGGCATGACCAGCGTGGTAAAGCCGAGGCTCTCGATGCGACGAGCGCTGTCCTGCCATGCCTGGCCAGACCTGGCCTGCGCGGCGACGACACCGAAACGAAACTTACGCGTGGACATGTGTGCTCCTTCTGGTTGACATGGGCGCAGTGTCCTGCCGCAGCGGGCGCTCCTGGAGGAACAGCACCAGGACGAGCCCCGCGGCAGCCGCCAGCGCGGCGGTCGCGAACACCGGCCCGAACGCGTGGGCAGTAGTAAACATGGAGCCGTACACCGCGACGCCCACCGAGCCACCCAGTGCACGGAACAGGTTTGCCGCTCCCGTGGCGGTGCCAAGCTCACGCTGCTCGACCGCGTTCTGAACCGCGACAATCAAGACCTCGCCGACCATGCCGAAGCCCAATCCGAACAGGGCCATCAGCAGGCCGGTGGTGAGGCGATCTGTGGCCGCGTCCATGCGCGAGAACAGCAGCAGCGTGAGCGCCATCAGCGTGAGGCCGACGATGGGGAACCATTTGTAGCGACCGGTCCAGCTGATGACGCGTCCCGAGGCCGTCGCCGACAGGGTCGTGGCCAGCATCATCGGCAGCAGCAGGAGGCCGGAGCTGGTGGCGGTGTCGCCACCGACCAGCTGCAGAAAGAGGGGCAGAAAGACCACGGCGCCGAAGAAGGCGCACGTGGAGCAGAACAGCGTGGCGCTGCTGATGGCTACCACGGGATCGCCAACCAGCGATAGGGGAAGCACCGGTTCGGGCGCGCGCCGCTCGCGAAGGACGAACGCGACGCCCAGGCCAAGCGTGGCGACGATCAGCGCCAGCACCGGGCCCGACGTCCAGGCGTACAGGCCACCAGCCCACGTCAGCGTCAGCAGCAAGCACGTCACGCCCGTGGCGAGCAGGCCCGCGCCGAGGTAGTCGATGGCGTGCTGCCGTGGCTGCAGCGGCACGCGCAGCGTGGCCCCGACCACCACCAGGGCCACCGCGCCGAGTGGCAGGTTGACGTAAAACAACCAGCGCCAGCTGGCGTGGTCGGCGATCGAGCCGCCGATGAGCGGCCCGGCCACGCTTGCCAGGGCGAATGTCGCCTGGATGTAGCCTTGAAAGCGTCCGCGCTCGCGCGGCGCCACCAGGTCGCCTACGCTGGCCATGGCCAGCGTGAACAGGCCGCCGGCGCCAAGCCCCTGCAGGGCGCGAAAGCCGATCAGCTGGCCGATGCTGTCGGCGGCACCACAGAGCGTGGAGCCACACAGAAACAGCGCCAGCGCGAGCTGGAACAGGCGTTTTCGGCCGTACAGGTCACCCAGCCTGCCCCACAGCGGGATGCTTGCGGTGGAGGCCAGCAGATACGCGGTGATGACCCATGACAGGTATCTCAGACCGCCCAGCTCGCCCACGATTCTCGCCAGCGCGGTGGCCACGATGGTCTGGTCCAGCGCGCCGAGCAGCATGCCCAGAAGCAAACCACTGAAGGCGGCCAGTACCTGGCTGTGGCTCGGTTGAGGAGCGGGCGTTGCATTGGCGTGCATATGGGTATGCTCGAGCTATCCCGCTGGCGCTCGCATGGCGAAAATCGCCCACTTTTTGCCAGCGCGCCGACTACGCGCTCGATAGCTCGTCGCCTGCCGCGACCAGCCGCACGAGCTCCGAGCGCGAGCTGAGGCCCAGCTTTTGAAAGATGCTCCGCAGGTGGTGGTCGACCGTCCGCGGGCTGATGAAGAGCTGGGCCGCGGCGTCACGATTGGTCGCCCCCTGGCCGACCACGCGCGCGACCTGCACCTCCTGGCGGGTCAGCTCGTCGAAGGTATTCGGCTGGCGCTTGCGCGCGGACTCGCCCGTGGCGCGCAGCTCGCTCCGCGCGCGCTCGGCCCAGATCAGAGCGCCCAATCGCTCGAAGGTTTGCAGGGCGGTCCGAAGCGGCTCGCGGGCATCGGCGCGGCGTCGCTCGCGCCGCAGGTGTTCGCCGTACAGCCGCGCCGTGCGCGCCTGCTCGAGCGGTCGTTCGGTGGTCGCAAGCGCGCGCAGGGCATCGCTGAACAGCGCGTCCGCCCGGTCCGGCGACGCCAGAAGCGCTCTGGAGCGCAGGACGAGCCCGCTGGTTTCGGCGGGTCGCGGAGCGTCGGTATCGGGCAGGTGCGAGAGCCATTCCCGAGCGAGGTC
>CBJLVJ010000722.1:0-2459 GCA_966426465.1 uncultured bacterium
GAGCCCTGGGGAGCAAGTCCGCAGACTTGCGACTACCAAAAAAACCTCGTTCCGGGCGCTCGACTACTAAATCTCTAAATCTCCTTCTGGAAATGTCGCTCAAACCAATCGGCAATGCGAGCGAGGCGTTCGATGCGCCGGTCGGGGCGGCCGCTGCGGGACAGGTTGTGGCTCTCCTCTGGGAAGCGGATCAGCTCCACCTCGGTGGTGCCGATGCGCCGCAGCTGCACAAACAGCTGCTCGGCCTGCTCGATCGGACAGCGCAGGTCCTGCTCGCTGTGGATCAGCAGCAGCGGCGTGCGCATCTGAGTGGCGTAGGTGAGCGGCGAGCGTTCGCGGTAGAGCGCCTCCCGTTCGTACGGGGGTCCGCCCATGACGTAGTCGCCGAACCACGGCCCGATGTCTGACGTGCCATAAAACGAGGAGAAGTTGTAACAACCGCGCTGCGCGACGGCCGCGCGGAACCGATCGGTGTGACCCACCAGCCAGGCCGTCATGAAGCCGCCGTATGAGCCGCCCGTGACGCCCAGTCGCATCGTGTCGACCCACCGCCAGCGGCTTGCCGCGTCAACCGCCGCCAGGCAGTCCGCCGCGTCCTGGTTGCCCCAGTCCGCGAAGATGCGCGCGCCGAACGCCTCGCCGTAACCCTTGCTCCCGCGCGGGTTGGTGTACACGACGGCGTACCCCCGCGCCGCGAGCACCTGGAACTCGTGCATGAACGTGGCGGCGTACATCGTCTCGGGGCCGCCGTGTACCTCGAGCACCAGCGGCCACTTCTTGCGCTCGCTGAACCCAGCCGGCTTGATGAGCCAGCCGTGCACCGTCTCGCCGTCGCTGCTGGTCGCCTGGAACGGCTCCGACGGCTGCACGTCCAGGCTCTCGAGCAGCGCGTCGTTCTCAGAGGTGATCCGACGCTCTTCGCCCCCGGACACGGCGAAGACCTCGTACGGGTGCACCGGGTCCGAGACCAGACAGGCCAGACGCTGGCCATCGGCCGAGGCGCTGAACGCGGCAACCTCGCGCTCGCCGCCCACGACCGTCTCAGCCGGTCGCCCGTCGAGGCTGAAGCGCACGACCTCGACCCGCCCGAAGCGCGACACCAGCGCCAGAACCCTGCCGTCGGGTGCCCAGCATGGCGGCGCCAGGGCGAACGGGTCGCGAGCATCGGACAGCGCGGCATTGCCGACCTCGTCCCCGGACGTGCTCGAGATCGAGCGGCGTTGTCCACCGTCGAGCGGTACACACAGCAGCTGGTTCGGCACGCCGTACGCCCAGCCTCGGTCGTGGCCAACATAGGCGATGGCACGCCCATCACGTGAGAAAGCCGGCGTCGAAGCCTGGCCACGGTGGCCCGTCAAGCGTCGCGCCCGACCACCCCGCGCAGGGACCACCCACACGTCGTTGAGCAGGGTCAGGTCGCGATCGCGCTCGCGGCTCGAGGTGAACGCCAGCAGCAGGCCGTCGGGCGACCAGGCAGGCTCAGCGTCGTCCCAGTCGCCATCGGTCACCTGGCGAGGGTCGCCGCCGCCCACATCGACGACGAAGAGATGCTTGCGCATCGCCTCGAAGAAGCCTTCGCCGTCGCCCTTGTAGTGCACGCGAGTAATCACTTTGAGCCGCGGCGCTTTGCCCTTTTCGTCCGACTGGCCTTCCTGGCTGGCGATCGACTCGACGTCGACCCGCGCCGCGAAAGCGATCTGCTGGCCGTCTGGCGACCACACAGGCACGCCGGCGCCGCGTTTGAGCGCGGTCAGCTGGCGCGGCTCGCCGCCCTCCAGAGACAAGAGGAACAGCTGCGACCGCTCGGCGTCACGATCGGACACGAACGCGAGCGAGCGACCGTCGGGTGACCAGCGCGGGGCTGTGTCGCGATGGCGGCCGCTGGTCAACGGTCGCGGGCTGCTCGATCCGTCGAATGCCGCCAGTATCAGCTGCGAGCGATACCGGGTGTGGTCGTCAGGGTCGACCCACGCGACGACGTACGCCACTCGGGCTCCGTCCGGGCTGATCTGCGGATCCGACGCGAAACGCAGCCGATAGAGGTCGTCAGGCTCGACAGGTCGTCGTCGGGCGCGGCGTACGGGCATGCGACTCAGGGTACCGGCCTGTCGATTTGGCTACCCTACGCGGGATGCCGTTCCTGGCCCTTGCCGCGGTGATGGCCCTCATGTACGCGCTGTGGGTGGCGTGGGTGCCGCTGCTCCCAGACAACCTGTACATCCCGCTGCTCGACCTGGGCAAGCTCACGGGCTACACCTGGCCATCAGCCGCGCTGTACCTGCTCATCGTCCTCTCGCTGTACCTGCTGTACGGCCTCGGCTACCAGCTGGCAGCACGCGACAGGGCCAGCGCCCTTGCGATCTTCGCTGTTGGCGGGCTGTTCTGTTTCGAGCTGCTGTGGGCGTACCCCGCCACGGCCGTGGACGTCTTCGGCTACATCGCCGACGGCCGTCTGCTCG
>CBJLVJ010000723.1:0-2458 GCA_966426465.1 uncultured bacterium
GGCGTGACGCAATTCTGGTTGGCCAGCCAGGCGAGCGCTCGACGGTCGTCGATCAGCACGTAATGCACCACGCCGCCTTTTTTCGGCGCTTCGACCCGCTCCAGCCAGGCGGGAAAGCCCTTCGAGACGTCCTTCTGCAGGAACCCTTTGTGGCCGATACCCGACGGGAAACGCTCCATGGTGACAGGACGGCCGCGAAGATGCGGCAACATCAGCGGGGCGACCGCGTCGTAGTAGGCCGCCAGGTCGCCCTTGGTGATCCCGTCCTGGGGAAACAACACCTTGTCTGGATGGCTGATCGTGTCCACTGCGCGCGCGTCCATTGTGGCAGGCGGAGCTGCGCGTCGTGGGCAGATCCCGGCCGGCTCGGCATACGTCAGAACGTGGCTGCCTCCTCCGCGTACGCTACCGACGGCTGCCACTGACGCCCCTCCTCGTACTCCCAGCAGGCGTTCAGGACGGCGTGCACCAGGCACCACTGCGAGGCTCGCTCCCGATCCAGGCCGAGCTCCGCACAGAAGAGGTCCAGCCGACGCCGGTTTACTCTGGCGGGCACCGCGACCGGGTTCAGCAAGAACTGGCACAGATCGAAATACCGGTCACCTGCCAGACCCTTGGGATCGATCGCGAGCCAGTCTGCTCGCGTTGAGCGGAGGACGTTGAAGTGGTGCAGGTCGCCGTGCAGCACCACAGGCGCCTGTGTGGACGCAAGGAGCTCGCGGCGCAGAGCGTCGGCTCGCTGAAACAGCGCTCGGGGAAAGCCGCCGTCGCCGCGGCTCAGCGCGTCACGATTGCGGTCGTACGCAGCGCACCAGCTTTCGAGCGGACGCAGAGCATGCTGACCAGGTAATGGCCGCCACAGTTGGCGCAGCACTCCGGCCGCCACCCGAACGCATGCATCGTCATCGTCGACCTTGGCGAGCATGGTGCCGGGCTCGACGCGCTCGAGCAGCAGCGCGCCGAGGAGCGGCTCCCACTCCAGCAGGCGGGCAGCGCCCACACCGCTCCAGATGCGGAGTGCCTCAACCTCGGTGCCTAACGCCGCAGGGCGGCTGCTGACCTTCAGGACGAGCGGGGTGCCGTCCGCTCGGGTGGCCGGAGCAACCAAGTTCCCCTGACTGCCAGGTGTCAGCGGAAATGGCGGCTGGACCTCCAGTGACCAGCGTGCGGCGAGCTGCTCGACGATCTGCGCTGGGGTCTCCACCGTTGGCCTGGCGGCATGGTAGCGTTGTGCATATTCGATCCGCGGCGTATCATTTGATGATGGTCCAGGCCGCGGAGAACGGGTCGTATCGTCATTCGGCGGGCGAGCTGGCGCCGCCGCGGCCGACGCGCGGCCGTCCGCGTAGCGACCGCGCCCATCGCGCCATCCTGGACGCCTTCCTCCAGCAGCTGGTGACCGATGGTTTCGCCGACCTCCGGCTGGAGCACGTGGCGGCCCAGGCGGGTGTCGGCAAGGCCACTATCTACCGCCGCTGGCCTTCCAAAGAAGCGCTGGCCCTCGACCTGCTCATGCAGCTGGCAGCGCCGCACCTCGCCATCGACGATGTGGGCGACACGCGCGCCGAGCTGCTGGCCGCAGTCAGCAATGCCATGCGCGCTGTCGTGGAGACGCCGTTCGGTCCGGTGATCCGCGCGCTGCTGTCGCAGATCGCCATCAACGCGGACCTCGGCGATCCCTTCCGCGCCAGCGTGGTCCAGCAGCGTCGTGACGAGGTGGCGCGTGTGATCGAACGCGGCATCAGCCGTGGCGACCTGCGCCCCGACGCTGACGTCGACGTGGCCACCGAGCTGCTGGTCGGGCCGGTGTACTTCCGCCTGATGTTCGGCGGCGACCTCAGCCAGGACTTTGCCGAGCGGGTGGTCGACTCCGTTCTGCGCGGCTTCGGCGCGGTGACCAGGGGCGGACGCGCCGCGACGCCTCGCCTCCGCTCAGCCGCTGCGAAACGAACGGCTGTCTAGCGCAGTGAGCCTCCACGTCGTCGCGTTGCGACCGGACCCCGAGGTGATCTCGGCTCTGGCCGACATCCTGGTGGAGGCGGTCACGGGCGGCGCATCCATCAGCTTCATGCATCCGCTGGCGCCAGAGGTGGCCGCGGCGTTCTGGACGAAATCGCTTGCAGCCGCGGAGGCCGGCGAGCGGGTCGTGCTGGGCGCGATCGAGGACGGTGCGCTGGTGGGTACGGTGACCTTGCATCTGGACTGCCCTCCGAACCAGCCGCACCGCGGCGAGATCGCAAAACTGATCACCCGCATCGATCGGCGCGGCCGCGGAATCGCTCGCGCGCTCATGGTCGAGGCTGAACGCGTCGCCGTGGAGCGTGGGCGCACGTTGCTCACGCTCGACACGGGAACCGACGACGGGGCAGGGATTCTGTACGAGAAGCTCGGCTTCGTCAGAGCGGGCGTGATCCCCGACTACGCGCTCAAGCCGTACGGTGGGCTGCAGGGCACGATC
>CBJLVJ010000724.1:0-2446 GCA_966426465.1 uncultured bacterium
CTAGGAGCGCGGCCGAAAACGTGGAGAATGTCATGAATCTCGGTGGCCGCGCTCCTAAGTCAATCTGACAAAGAAGTTCGGCCGACTGCGACTTGGGCCATAAACCGGCTTGTCGGCCGAACTTCTAGGCCATGACCCCGGCATCGACCAGGTGGATGCTGCCGGTGATGTAGCTGGCCTCCTGGCTGAGCAGCCAGGTGACCAGGTTGGCGACCTCTTCGGGCCGGCCATAGCGCTGCAGCGGGACGCGCTGCTCCATCGCGGCGCGACTCGCGCCCGGGTCGGCCGGGGTGCGCGCCACGTTCAGCGCCGCGATCATGCGCGTGTCGATGTAGCCGGGCGCCACCGCGTTGACGCGCACGTTGAACGGTGCCGCTTCCAGCGCGGCGCTGCGCGTGAGCCCGATCACGGCATGCTTGGAGGCGATGTACGGCGCCACACCGGCCGCGCCATGTAGCCCCGCGATGGACGCGGTATTGACGATCGCGCCGCCGTCGCCCTGGCGCTGCAGCACCCGCAGGACCTCCCGCAAGCCGAGGTAGACACCCCGTACGTTGATCGCCATGACGCGGTCGAAATCGGCCATGTCGGCATCGACGATGGTCTTGACCCGGCCCTCGACGCCCGCGTTGTTGAAGAGCAGGTCGAGCCGACCGAACGTCTCGACCGTGCGGCGCACGTACTGCCCGACGTCCTCCTCGCGGCTGACGTCGGCCTCGATCGGCACGGCAGCTTCGCCCAGCTCGTGCGCGACGCGCTGCAGTGACGCCGCGTCGCGATCGACCAGCGCTACCCGCGCGCCATCGGCGGTCAGACGACGGGCCACCGCGCTGCCGATACCGCCTGCGCCGCCGGTGACGATGGCCACCTGGCCGGCGAAACGCAACTGTGGCGTGGACATACCGTCGATTGAACGCGCTGTGCCCGTGGCCGCGCCAGCATCTGGTCGACCCGGCCGCGCCGAAAGTGCAACTAGAGGTTGCACTTTCTCGACTCACGTGCTACCTTTGGTTGCATGTCAAGCGTGTCCGACACAGGAGGACCGACGACCATGGCGGAGTTCCAGATCCAGCGCGAGGTCGTCATCGGTGCTCCGCTCGAGGTGGTCTGGCGCACCATCACCGAGCCCGATCAGATCCGACAATGGTTCGCCGACCGGGTCGAGCTACAGCTGCAACCCGGCGGACGTGGCCTGATGGGCTTCGAGGACCGGGCCATGCCGCTCGTGGTAGAGACCGTCGAGCCACCGACCCGTTTCTCGTTCCGCTGGAATCACCCTGATGGCCAGGTGCCGGCCACCGGCAACTCCACACTGGTCGAGTTCACGCTCGTCGGTGAAGGCGACCGCACCCGCCTGCGGGTAGTCGAGAGCGGTCTCGAGCTCCTCGCCTGGCCCGCCGCCGACAAGGAACGCTTTGCCGACGAGCACCGTGGGGGCTGGGCGATGTTCACCGATCGCCTGGCCAGGTTGCTTGCCGAACGCCCGAGGGAATGACCTCGGACCCCGACGACGAGCTCTGGTCGGCCATCGGCGACCCGTCTCGCCGTCGGGTCCTGGACCTCCTTGTCCGCCGGGGTGAGGCGAGTGCCAGCTGGCTGGCCGGGCAGGTCCCGTTTTCACGCCAGGCGGTCTCCAAGCACCTTGTCGTTCTCGAACAGGCGGGGCTGATCAGCCGCCGCAAGCAGGGTCGGGAGGTTCTGTACCAGGTGGACGCCGAACACCTCGACCGGGCCACCCGGGCGATGGCCGAGCTCGCCAGCCAGTGGGACCGGCGGCTCAACACGATCAAACGGCTCGCCGAAGCCGCGCACGCACAAAGCATGGCGCACACGCAGGAGCCCGAGGCATAGAGCAGTGCATCGCTACACCGACGAACACGGATTACACATGGCGCTCGATCACGACGAGCGTGATCGGCTCGCCGCCATCCGCGCGCTAGCCGCGCTGGCGACGGTCGGGCTCGGCGCGATGGCGTGGGTCATCGCGCTCCAGCAGATGAACGGGATGGACACGACGGGTGTCACCGGTCCCGGTTCCTTCGTGTCGTTCATCAGCCGGTGGGTGTTGATGGTGGCGGCAATGATGCTGCCGGGCGCGGCCCCAGCAGTCTTCAAACACGCCTGTGCCAGCCAGTCGGTGCGCAGCCTGCTGCTGTTCGTCGGGTCGTACCTCGCTGTGTGGGTACTCATCGGCGTCGCGCTCTCTGCGGTGTCCTCGACGTGCTCGCTGCACGGGTCGGCCGCCGGTGCCGTTGCCATCGCGGCAGGCGTGTACGAGCTCACGCCGCTCAAACAGTACTTCCGGCGGGGCTGCAGCGACAGCCTCCGATCTGGAGCCGAGTTCGGCCTCTACTGCGTCGGCTCGAACATCGGACTGATGCTCATGCAAGTAGCGTTGGGCCTCACGAGCGTCACCGGGATGGTCGTGGTCGGGGTCCTCATGCTC
>CBJLVJ010000725.1:0-2445 GCA_966426465.1 uncultured bacterium
CCGGCAAGGTGCTGCACGTCGAGGGCGACCTGGTGCTCATCGGCGTGCCAATGGAGGCGGCGCTGGGCAACACGCCAGCCAGGTCGACACCTGACAAAACCATGGCCGTCATCCGACTGCCCTCCGGCTGCACTCCGTCACTGCTTGATGGGTCCGAGCTGACCGCCTTCGGCGTGCCCTCGGTGGACGGCATCCTGCAAGCCCAAACCGTCCGCACCGGCGAGCAGTAAAGCCCACCCCCCGACAGGGATCACGGACGGTAAGCTGATCGTCCGTGGTCCCTGTCCGAACTATTCCGACCGAACAGCAGATCCTCAGCTGGTTCGCCGAGCTGAGCAACTGGGGCCGCTGGGGGGCCGACGACGAGCGCGGCACGCTCAACCTGATCACACCCGCCAAACGCCTCCAGGCGGCCGGGCTGGTGCGCGAAGGCCTGGTCGTCTCCTGCGCGCGAACCATCGGCTACGAGGCAGCCCCTGACAACCAGGCGCCAGCGCGCCACTTCATGCTCCAGAGCGGCGAAGGTGAGCCCGCCCAGAGCGTCGGTCGGACCGGCTCATCGGATGCGTTTCTGGTCGCGCCGCACGGCGTGTCGATGACCCACCTGGACGCGCCAGCGCACTCCATCGTGCGCGCGGATGCGTCCCAGGCCTGGACGATTTTCAATGGAAAATCGTCGAAGCTCGTAACCACCGCCCAGGGCGCCACCGTCGGCTCGATCGAGCTGGCCGGCGGCGGCCTCGTCAGCCGCGGCGTGTTGCTCGATATCCCGCGCGTGCGCGGCGTGCCGTGGCTGGAAGGAGTGGACCCGGTCTTCCCGGAGGACCTGGACATGGCCGAAACAAGGGAGCATGTCCGGGTGGAGCCTGGCGATATCCTGTTCGTCCGTACGGGCTTCCCGCGCCGTCGCGCTGAGCTCGGCCCGCGTCCGCCCGCGGAGGGTATTCCCGCTCTCCAGGCCGCCTGCTTGCCGTGGTTACGCGAGCGCGACGTGGCCCTTCTCGGAGCCGACACTGGCAACGACGTGATGCCCGCTCAGTATCCATCCATCGGGCTGCCGATCCACGGCGTTGGTATGGGCGCCATCGGGCTGTGGATTCTCGACAATCCGGACTATGAAGAGCTCGCCGAAACCTGCGCCCGTCTGGATCGGTGGGAGTTTCAGGCGGTCATCGCGCCGCTGAAGTTGTCGAACGGGACCGGTTCGCCGGTCAACCCGCTGGCAGTGCTGTAATAAACTCTGGCCATCAAAGTTCTCTTTGAAAACGCGTCCGTGCTGGACGCTGAGCACGGTGAGCTTGTCGCGGACCAGGCCGTGCTGGTCGACGGCGCGCACATTGCGCAGGTCGGAGACGCCCGGCAGGTGCACGCCGACGTGGACCGCACCGTCGACGTCCACGGCCGTGTGCTGATGCCCGGCCTGATCGATTGCCACGTCCACGTGACAGCGGCCTCAGGCAATCTGGCCGAGATCGAGGAGTGGTCCCCTTTCTATCTGGCCGCGCACGCCAGCGCGATCATGCGCGAGATGCTGCTGCGCGGCTTTACCACGGTGCGCGACGCGGCCGGCGGTGACTTCGGCCTGGCCAGAGCCGTCGACGAAGGACTGATGGTGGGCCCACGTCTCATCTTCGGCGGCCGCGCGTTGTCACAGACCGGTGGCCACGGGGACAGCCGGAGTCGCGGGCGCACGGCGCTCGAGGCGGGCTATTCGTACACGACGATGTCGACTGTGTGCGACGGAGTCACGGAGGTGCGCCGCGCCGTGCGCGAGGAGATCAAGCGAGGCGCGCACCACATCAAGCTGATGTTGAGCGGAGGCGTCGCATCGCCTACCGACCGCGTGGACAGCACGCAGTTCTCCGAAGACGAGATCCGCGCCGCCGTCCAGGAAGCCGAAGCGGCCAACATCTACGTGCTTGGCCATGCCTACACCTCGCGCGCCATCAACCGTGGGTTGAGGTCCGGCGTGCGAACTATCGAGCACGGAAACCTGATGGACTCCAGCTCGCTGCCGCTGTTCCTGGCGCATGGCGCGTTCTACGTGCCCACGCTGGTGACCTACTCCGCGTTGGCGGAGCACGGGCGTGACTACGGCCTTCCGCAAAGCAGCTACGAAAAAGTCTTCGACGTTCTGGATGCGGGCCTGCGTGCGCTCGAAATGGCCGACCGGGCTGGTCTGCCCATCGCGTATGGCACGGACCTGCTCGGCGGCATGCACGCGTTCCAGTCGCGCGAATTCAAGATTCGTGCGGAGGTCCAGCAGGCGGCGGCCATCGTTCGCGCGGCAACGGTGGTTGCCGCGCGCGTGGTGCGCATGGAGGGCAAAATCGGTGTGATTGCCCCAGGCGCTTTTGCCGACCTGCTGGTGGTCGACGGCAACCCGCTGGAAGACATCGGCATCCTGGCCGATCCCGCCGCCCACCTCCACCTGGTCATGAAAAC
>CBJLVJ010000726.1:0-2443 GCA_966426465.1 uncultured bacterium
CTCCAAAATCCTGATCGCCAACCGCGGAGAGGTGGCGGTGCGCATCATCCGCACATGGCGGAGCGGTTCTGCGAACACGCACAAACGCTGCTCGCAGGTCTCGACTCGACGCCTACGTGGTCGGCTGTACTGGAGCTGGAACCGGGCAGCCATCGCTCGCTGAGTAATGAGGACCTCGATCGTGCTTGCCAGGCGATCGCGGACTTCGTCGATATCAAGTCGCCATTCATGCTCGGGCACTCGGCGGGAGTAGCTGCCGTGGCAGCGGGCGCGGCTCAGCGCTGCGGGCTGCCGACGGTGGACGTTCTGGCAGTCCGTCGTGCAGGCCTTTTGCATGACCTCGGGCGGGTCGGTGTCTCAGCGGGTATCTGGGGCAAGCAGGCGCCTCTGTCAGAAGCGGAGCGAGAGCAAATCCGACTGCACCCCTACTTTACCGATCGGGTGCTGGCGAGGTCGGAGCCGTTGCGCCAGATCGGTGAGTTGGCAGCCCGCCACCATGAGCGGATGGACGGCTCCGGATACCACCGTGGCGATACCGGGCAGAACCTCTCGCAGGCCGCGCGGGTCCTGGCAGCGGCTGACGCGTATCGAGCCATGCTCGAGCCGCGGCCACATCGAGCCGCCCTCCCGCCGGACCAGGCGGCTGGAGAGCTAGAGCGCGAGGCACGGGACGGGCGACTGGATGGCAACGCGGTCGCCGCGGTCCTCGCCGAAGTGGGTCATCGCCGCCCCGGAGCGCGCCGCGAGCAGGCGCGCGGCCTGACCGATCGCGAAATCGAGGTGCTGAGGCTGCTGGCGCGGGGCCTTTCCAATCGCGACATGGCCAAGCGCCTATCCGTCGCGCCTGACACGGTCAAGCACCACGTCCAGCACGTCTACGACAAGATCGGGTTCTCCACGCGCGCCGGCGCGACGCTGTTTGCGGTCGAGCACGCGTTGCTTTGAAAAATGGCCCGTTCGGGCCATGCCGCCGTGCCAGACGCGCCGCACGCTGGTCGTGCCGCCACCAGGTCGACAGGCCTGCCAGGCGAGCAGGAAGCGGAGGACTCACATGCTGAGCACGCGACCGACTCTCGAGGACGCAAACGAATTGGGCGCGGGCGCCGCGGAAGCGCGTATGCGCGAACTGGTTGAGACCGTCGCACCCACATTGCGTGCGACTACGGACGTTTCGGAGAGCCTGCGGCGGCTGGCGCCCGAGGCGATGGATGCGATGGTCGATGCGGGCATCTTGCGGGCGCTTGTCCCGTCGGCCTACCACGGCTCGGAACTGGGCCCGGTGCACGGCATCAAGCTGTTCGAAGAACTCGGTTCTATCGATAGCGCCGCGGCATGGGTTGGCGCGATCAGCGCGGCAGGCGCGTGGCTCATCTCGCTGCTGCCGGTGGAGGCCGCGGACGAGGTTCTGGGTGACCGTCTGGCGGTTGTGAACGGCAGTCTGTTTCCGCCGCTAGCTGCCACGCCAGCTCCAGGCGGATATCGAGTCAGCGGTCGCTCATCGTTTGCAAGCGGCTGCGACTATGCAACCTGGATTCAGTGCCAGGCCGTGATCATGCGGGACGGTGTGCCGCAAATCGGCGCCAACGGTGCACCGATCGCGATCCTGATCCACGTGCCGGCCACGCAAGTCGAAATCATCGACACCTGGCACACGCTCGGAATGCGCGGCACCGGCAGCAACGATTTTCAGATCGGGGAGGCATTCGTACCCGAGCATCTGACATGGCGCATGGGGCCCGTATCGCCTGCCAATCCGGCGTTCACCGACGGGTTCACACGCATGGGGGTGTGGTGGTTCAGTCCGTTGATCGCCTCCGTAGCGCTGGGGATCGCTCGAGCGGCAATCGACGACCTGGTGGACCTTGCGCAGCGCAAGACCTCGAGCTACACACACGTCGAACTTGCCGACAAGTCCATCGTTCAGGACAGGTTGGCGCGTGCGCGGGCTGTGGTCGATGCCTCTCGGGCGTATCTGTATAGTGCACTCGGGGAAGCCGACGCTGTTGTCCGGAGGCTGCCAAGACTCGGCATTCACGAGGGACTGCCGCTGGCGCTGGCTGGCTCGTGCGCCGTGGAGGCATCCAGCCAGGCAGTTGATCTCGTCCATAGCTGTGTAGGGACCTCGGGCGTGCGCGACGAGCACCGCTTCCAGCGCTACTTCCGTGATGTTCACACGATCAGCCAGCATGCCTTTGCGTCGCCGGCTCGTTTCGAGTCCATTGGCAAGCTGATGCTTGGGCGGGAGAGCGACTGGCCTTTCTATTACCTGTAAGTCTGTTCCGCATTCCTACAAGTTGCGATGGCTGAAGTGTCGGTACAAAATTTCGGAGGCGACGGATGGGCTCAACGTGGCAACCGGTGTAGGCGCCAGGACGCAGCTCGAAAATCAGGTGTGCGTCGGTACCGTCTGGCTCATAGGCCAGCGCCCCGGCCAGCGACAGCC
>CBJLVJ010000727.1:0-2442 GCA_966426465.1 uncultured bacterium
CTGTGCTTCTGGATCTGCCGCGCAAGCGCATACAGGTAGCGCGCCCGCACGTGTCCCGGTGTCTGGCTCCAGGCCGGAAACGCGGCACGCGCGGCCATAACCGCGGCATCCACGTCCTCGGGCGTGCCTTGCGCGGCGGTGGCGAGTCGCCCAGCGTTGGCGGGATTGAACACCTCAAACGTCTGGGTCGCGTCACGCCACTCCCCGTCGATGAAGTGGCCGAACCGTCGCTGATGCTGGTCGAGCCAGGCGATGGCGGGCTCAGCCGCCTCGGGAGCGGGGCCCCAGGCCATGGTTTCGAAGATCTCGGCCACACTCGGCATGGGCTTATTCCATAGCCAGGGCAAGCCCTTCGCGGGCCAGCAGCCATTGCTTGCGGTATATGCCGCCGCCGTAGCCGGTCAGGCTTCCGTCGGCGCCGATGACGCGGTGGCACGGAATGACGATCGGGATGGGGTTACGACCATTGGCCAGGCCGACGGCGCGCGTCGCTCGCGGATCTCCCAAGAGCTGGGCGAGCCTGCCATACGTCGTCGTGGCGCCGTAGGGGATGGTCTGCAGCGCCGCCCATACGCGCTGCTGAAACAGCGTGCCCGGCGGCGCCAGCTCGAGCTCAAACCGCGTCAGCTCACCAGCGAAGTACGCCGACAACTGCTCCGCCACGCGGGCCAAGGCGCCGTCGTCACGGGTGCACGAGGCGTCGATGTCAGGCGCTTTTCTGGAATCTGCGAACGCGATGCCGCTCAAAGCGTGCTCGTCGCCTGACAGCACCAGCTGGCCGATCGGAGTGTCGAGAAAGCTGTAGCGCACGTCGCGCCTCAGGGCATCGGATGATGGTGGGCCGCCGAGTAACGACCCGTCGCGGTGTGCCACAGCTGGCGTTCAATATCCGTGAGGAGTCCGCTCGCGCCGATGCGGAACAAACTGGCCCGCAGCCACGCGTCGCCGAGCTCCTCCTTCATCAGAGCCAGCCAGTCGAGCGCTTGTCTGGCGGTGCGGATCCCGCCAGCGGGTTTGAAGCCCACCCTGATGCCCGTTCGCTCGAAGTAGTCGCGCGCGGTCCGAACCATGATCAGGCTGACGGGCAGGGTGGCATTGGTCGGCTCCTTGCCGGTCGACGTCTTGATGAAGTCGGCGCCCGCCATCATGCACACCAGGCTCGCCGCGCGCACGTTGCGCAGCGTGCCGAGCTCTCCGCTGGCGATGATCGTCTTCATGTACGCCTCGCCACACGTCTCGCGAAAGGCGCATACCTCGTCGTACAGCGCCGCGTACTCACCCGTCAGCACGTGCGCCCGCGAGATGACGATGTCGATCTCGCTCGCGCCGGCCGCCACGGAGGCCCGAATCTCGGCCAGTTTGGCGCTCATCGGCGTCTGGCCCGCTGGAAACCCGGTTGAAACGGCCGCGACTGGAATGCCCGAGCCCTCGAGCGCCTCGACCGCGTTCTCGACCAGGTTGTGATAGACGCACACCGCGCCGACGGTGATGCCAAGCTGCTCCGCGCCCAGCATGGCCAGGATGTCCTGGCGCACCGGCTGGCGGGCCTTGGCGCACAGGCGCCGCACCGTACCCGGCGTGTCGTCACCCTGAAGTGTCGTCAGATCCAGGCAGGTGACGGCGCGCAGCAGCCAGGCGGCTTGCCATGCCTTCTTGACCGTGCGTCGCGCGGGGAGCGTGGCCGCGCGCCGCTCGGCAGCGCTGCGGTTGGTGAAGCGTGCCAGGTGCACCCAGTCCAGGTCGAGCGGCATGCCCGGGTTCCGCTCGCCCGGCGTAACGCCGGGCGCATGGCCATTCGCCAGCGCCGCGCGCGCAGGACTGACCGACTGAGTGGCCACCTCGCCGAAGCATAGCACCGGGTTGGTGACCAGCCAGTGGGAACCGGATTGGCCAGTCCATACGTATGTATAGCAAGGAGGTAGGGTGGCCTCCCGTGGGCAGGGCTCGCGCAGTTGCTCTAGATCGTTGGAGGACGGTTCACATGGCCATGGCTGGACGCAAGGACTGGGTACAGGCGGATCTGCGCTGCCTGATGTGCGGGCGCGTGGTCGGGCGCCTCGTCGGTCCGTTAGCTGCGCGCGATCCCACCAAACGCCTGGTTGCTGGACGTCAGCAGTTCTCGGCCTTCTGCCCAGCCGACGAGAGCGTGCCCGCCGTGCGACTGTCGGGCAGCGAGCACTTCCACTGCACCACCTGCGGCGGCGCCGTCATCATGGACGAGCTCGAGACGTTTTCGACCTACGCCGACATCGACGACGAGCTCGAGGATCGCCCGCGGCGAGGCCGGCCACCGAAGCCGTGGCGACGCACGCCCAGCTCAGCCAGCTGGCTCGAAGTGCTGATGGCTGGCTAACCGTCGTTCGCCAGACCCTCGACGACTTCAGCGCGCGGGAGCTTCAGCAAGATCTCCGGCGCGGCGATCACTTTGCATGACCGGCTGCC
>CBJLVJ010000728.1:0-2442 GCA_966426465.1 uncultured bacterium
CCCTCGGATACCCAGCGATCCAGGTTGATCAGAAACGCACGCAGGGCTGTGCTGCCGTCGACCATGTTGAATGCATTGGCGCCGCGCGCGCCGATGGGTGTGGTGTCGGTCACGAGCGGCAGCCCGGCGCCGTGCTGGTGCCCGGCGATCAGATAGATCCGCTCTTCGGCCGGCGGCTCGACGTCGCGCGTGCCGGAAGGGTCGGTGTGGATCAGCGAACAATCGACACGCCAGTACTCCGAGGACGTGTTGGTGGTGAAGATCCTGGGCACCCCGCCCAGTTGGCGCTGACGCCTCAACAGGCCGTCGGTTTTGCCGGTCAGCGGGTCGGTCAGGTCGTCGGAGGCGAACGGGAACAGGCCACCGAAACCCAGCGGATTGGTCTCAGACGGTTGCCCGTAGCGCTGGTTGAACTCACCGCGCCGTGCGCCGGCCACGTCCGGAATGAGTCCGTCGAAGACCTGCCGGCCCTCCTCGTCCAGGTTCAGACCGTCGTAGACGAACTGACGCAGAAACCGTCCGCACTGTGAGCGGCCATGGCCATAGGTGAACTCCAACCGGCCAGCGGCTGGATTGCCCTGCGTCTCGTGGCGCAGCCAGCTCACGCAGTCGCGCGTCGCTATGAGTCCGCTGCCGACCACGGGGCAGATGCGCGTGGTGTACACCACCTCGTACCACTTGCCCGCCTCAAAACCTCCCTGGAGCCAGACGAACGAATCGTCCGGCACGGGCCGGCCGGCCTCCTCGCGCGCGAAACGCCAGCGGTCGCGCGCAATCGTGCTGCGCACGCCTGTGCGTGAGTCGCTCACGGTGAGCACTGCTGCTGGCTCGTTCACGTCGGCGGCCGGATACGGCTGGTGGGCGTAGGGCTGGCGCCCCGGCGCCGGATGGAGCGGCCAGTGCGACAACAGGTGGTAGGCATGGTCCTCGTTCGGCTGGAAGGCCACGGCGATCCGCCCCTGGATGGGCTGGCCATCTGCGCCGAGCGCCTGCGGTGCGTCCAGTCCCATCAGGCCGGGCTGGCGCTGGACGTCCCACTGCCAGCCGCACATCGCCACCGTCCAGCCGCGCTTCATGAGGAACCCGTCGCCGACGTCGATCTCGTCCGTTGGCGGAAGAGTGGGGAGCCGCGGCGCGAACCGATTGAACGGAACACCGACGCGCAAGCCGCGATTGACCACAAAATACAGCAGCCGCCGATTTGCGCGCCGCGCGTCGGCTGGTTGCAGCAGGACGAAGTCGGCCCAGAATCGAACTCGTCCGCTGTCGTCGCGCGGGGCCTTGTCCAGGTCGACGATGCGTCCGTTCGCCGGGTGGTGGGGATCGATCGCGAAGTGCAGCTTCCCGTCGATGCGCTCGTAGTCGAACGGGAACGGAGTGCGTCGGGTGACCTCGAGATGCGCAACAGCCATAGGCATCAGGCTACCCCGGCGTGAGCCGGCGTAACCTACCGCGGCATGAAGGCTTCACCCCGCCCACTCGGGACCCGCGAAGTCGCGGGCCTGCTCAGGTCGATGCGCTCGGCAATCGCCGCCGAGCTGAGTCAGGCGCCCGAGGACATGCTCGCCTGGCACCCGGCGCCCGGCGAGTGGTGCGCCAAAGAATGTCTGGGGCACCTCCTCGAGGCTGAACGTCGCGGCTTCAATGGACGCATCCGCGCCATGCTCGAGCAGACCGAGCCGGCGCTCGCCGCCTGGGACCAGCAGGCGGTCGCCCGCGAGCGTCACGACTGCGAGCGCTCAGCCGCCACGCTGCTCGCCGAGTTCGATCGGCTGCGCTCGGATAGCGTGGCCCTGGTCGAGCAGCTCCAGCCAGCCGACCTCGATCGCGGCGGCACACACGAGAAGGTCGGTTATCTGCGCGTTCGTGACCTGCTGCACGAATGGCTACACCACGACCGCAACCACTTCCGCCAGCTCCAGGCCAACGTGCAAGCCTACGTCTGGCCCAGCATGGCCAACGCCCAACGCTTCGCCGGCGAATAATAAGAAGAAGACGAAGAGTTTTCTTGTGTAGTCGCAAGTCTGCGGACTTGCTCCCCAGGACTACTCGCCCTGGACCCCGCGTTCGGACCGCCTGTTAGTCATTCCTCTCTGCCTCCCGCTTCGCGACACCCGTGCGCACGACCTGCTCGCCTTCCTTTCGCTTCGCGACACTCGCAGCACACGACTGCTCGCCCTACTCTCGCTTTGCGACACCTGCCGCGCACGGACCACTTTTGTCACCCCCGCTAGCCCGCATCCGCGGCACACCCAGCGCGGGTCCAGGTTGTGGCGCCCATGGTCGTGTTGTCACAGTCTCGCGACGGCGCGAGGTCGCTCAGCGAGGCTAGCCCGCATCCGCCGCACATGCAGCGGGCGACCAGGTCGCAGCGCCGCGGTGTCGCGAGGCGAGAGAAGGGCGAGCACATCGTGTGCGGCAGGTCTCGCGAAGCGAGAGAAA
>CBJLVJ010000729.1:0-2438 GCA_966426465.1 uncultured bacterium
TACGGCGGGTATTACGTACGAATCGCCCCGGCGGCCCTGATCGTTCTGGTGTTGAGCGGCGTGTTTTGCCTCTCGATGGCGCTTGGACAGCGCCGGCAGGCGCATGGCGAGACATCTGCCTGACGACGACGGCCAGTATACGTGGCGCTTCGACGAAGCAACCCGTGCGTTTCACCGCTGGCGTTGGAGTGTGCTGGACGACGGGGGCATTGAGGAGGTGCTGGATGACCCGTACACGTTTGGCCGCGCCTGCGTACTCGACCTCTTTCCGGTTGAGCGCAAAGTTCGTCTCCTGTTGATGCGGTCCCACTGGCTAGATCAGCGACTCGCCGGCAGCGGCCCGGATCTGCCCGACGCATCACCATGCTGAACGAAAACGCGTCCTCAGCGACCGGCCAACAACCGCTCGACTTGCCGTCATCCGCGCGACGCGATATCGTCTCGTCTAACCACAAAAAGGAGTTATGCGTGGAGTTCTACAACATGAAGCTCAAGCGCAAGATCGACGTTCCGGAGAGCCAGATCAAGAAGACCGTGTTTCAGCAAAAAGGCGCGGCCGGTGGCGCGGGCCAGCGACGCTACGCGCTGACCGCCGAACACGAGGGCACCCGTATGTTCAAGTTCGTGAGCGAGGCAACCTACACGTCGATGAAAGTGCCCGAGGCCAGCTGAGCGTGTGCAGCGCCATTCCGTCCAGGGGGCGACGCATCCCGGTGCTGCAGTTGCCGTCAGTCATCGCCGCCTGGCGCGAGTTTCTGGCCATCTCTCAATTGGTCGGCACTGAACGGATCAGCCCGTTCCAGGTGACCGACGAAAACGGCCGCGTCGGCTGCGCTCTGATTGGTGTGGTCTTCGATGCGTGGTGCGCCACCATCTACCACACGCGGCCGTTGACCACGGAGGATCTCATCCACGAACTGTTGCATGTGGCGCATCCGCTGTGGACGGAAGCCCATGTGGTGCATGAGACCGAGCGCCTGTGGCGGCCCGGCTTGCGCGAACCTCTACCGTCGATGCACACCATCGCGGACGAGGTCGGCGCAGCCTGACAGCCGTGCGGCGAAGCCGATGGAATTTACTGGATGGTGGTGGGGCGGACCACGCGCAACAGCTCCGAGGTAACTGGCTCGCACTCGAGACCGGCGGCAGCCGCCTCCGCGACGAGCGCTGCCTGACCAGGCGTCGCGTAGTTCTGACGCACCGTGCGCTCCTCGAGCAGGCGGCCGTTCTCGAGGATCCGGTACGTCATTGTCCAGCGCAAGCACTGCGCGCCAGCTGGCTCTGCGGCACTCCAGCCTTCGTACGTGCGCCGGCCGATCTGCTCGGATGCGTACCGCGTCAAGGGTTGTCCTTCGGGTCGTTCCGGAGCCAGCAGCTGAACAACCCCCGGACAACCTGGACCGAGCCCCCTGGCTAAAAACTCCCACAGCCGGCCGCGCTCGGCGGTCTGCAGGTGCCCCAGACTACCAAGCACGACCGCGCCGCCTACGTGTGTCGGCAAGTGAGCTTCAGCCTGCTCAAAGGTGCGCGGCAGCACCGTCACGCGCCCGCGGAGGTCATCACGCGCGGCGAGCCGCGACAGCAGGATGGCGCGCAAACTCGGTGACGGCTCGATGGCCAGGATCTCGGCGTCGGCAATCGCCTCGGCCACGAGAACTGTTGAGAGTCCTGTACCAGCTCCAATATCCAGGACCGGGCCGACGGTCGGATTGGCGCCAGCCAAGGCACTGGCCAGTGGTTCGCGCAGAGCTTCGACGAACCTACGTGCAAGGACATCGTAGAACTCTGCCGCGGGCGCGTAGGCATCGTCAGTCGACATGAGCATGCCCCCGGCAAAAGTGGCTATGGCTCGCGGCGCCGCTGGAGCTCGATGGTCCAGGAGCCGGTATCGGCACTCGTGAAACGCTGCGAAAATTGACCGGTCACAGCGACAAACTCGCCGGTGCCACCCAGGACCGCCACGGTCTTGCTTTCATCGAGCGGGCAACAGCCAACGTACAGGTCGCCACCACGCAGCCGCAGAATGCCCTGAAATTGTCGCCTCTTGGACGTATTGCCAGCGTACGCCTCGACGTCGAAGATGAGCAACGGCGTTGATCGCGTGTTTGGCGCCGGCTGGTGCGGCGGCGATGACCTGAGTACTGGGCACACCGCAAACAAACGCCGCGGCGGCAACCACCGGAAGTAGTGCCAACGTAGGCTTGCGCATCGCTTCCCCGCCATGTGCTGAGATGAGATGGCGGATCATACTATCTCGGCGGGTCGAACTGCGGTCAAGCACAGCCCAGCGCGCGTGCCGGTCAGTGCGCGGCGGCGCCCAGCTTCACCCCTGTCAGTGCCAGGCCGATTCAACCTGTTGGCGCGGGCCGGGCGCGGACATGCATCCGCTCACCCTGGGGGCCGAACAATGTCAGCAGCTCGACCGTCCCTGCGCCAGC
>CBJLVJ010000730.1:0-2433 GCA_966426465.1 uncultured bacterium
CGGTGAACAACCCCAGCCACGCGGTCGGCACGAGGGCGACGACCACCCCCACGCTGCCGGTGACGACGGCGGCAATGCCCGCGCCAATCCAGGTGACGCGCCGCGCGCGTTGTAGCCGGCCGGCGCCCACATTGGTACCAACCATGGTGACCAGCGCCGTCCCGAAGCCGAAGACCAGCGGAATCAACAGGAACTGGAGTCGGGCCGCGAGACCGTAGCCCGCGAGCGAGACCATACCCGTCGTACCGACCAGGGTGGTGACCGCAATGACGTTCAGATTGCTCAGCAGGGAGTTGATCGACGCGGGCAGGCCGACGCGCAGAATGTCCCAGAACAGCCGAAATCTGAGGCCCAGTGGCTGGCTCGACATGCGAATCGCGGCGCGCCCACTGAAGACATACCAGGCAAGCACGAGCGCCCGAACGACGTAGCTGGTCACGAGCGACAGCGCCGCGCCGCGTACGCCGAGGTCCAACGAGAAGATCAGGACCGGCGCGAGCACGATATGCAGCAGCTCGCCGCTCACCACGACGATTGCGGGAAAGAGCATCTCGCCGGCGCCGCGCAGCAAGCTGCAGAAGGCGTTGACCCACCACACGAACACCGCGCCGGCGAAGATGATCGTCGAGTAGGCCAGTGCGGCTTCGAGCGCCGGACCGCTGCCGCCCATGGCCGGGAAGAGCAGCGGCCCACCCACCAGCACGACGATGCTGAAGGCGAACGCGGCGAGCGTACTGAGGATCAGCGCGTGCGCGACGACGGCGTTGGCGTCGGAGCGCCGACCTGCCCCGAGCGCCCGCGCGACCGATGAGCTGATGCCGCCGCCGAGTGCGCCCGCCGAGGTTGTGACCATGAGCGTCCAGAGCGGAAAGACGAGCGCGATCCCAGCTAGTACCGGAGCGCCGAGCCGGCCGAGGTAGAAGGCGTCGATGGCGCTGGAAAGCGCCTGCGCGACGACGACGACGATGTTGGGCGCGGCCAGCCGCAGCAGGGTGCTGAGGATAGGACCGTGGAGGATACGCTCGGTGCGCGGGTTGGGCACCGGAGGCGCGACGGGTGGGGCGCCGAGCTCAGCGTCCGGCGTACCCGATGGGGTCACTTTCATATCGCAAGTAACTGCAGTCTAGGCCCTGTGCCTTGTAAACTGCAAGTGACTGGTGATGGCCGACCTGCGCTCGCTCTGCCCCGTCGCTAACGCCCTCGACCTCCTCGGCGATCGCTGGACTCTGCTCGTCGTGCGTGATCTGTTCGCCGGCAAGTCGCGCTTCGGCGACTTCCTCGAGTCCGCCGAGCACATCCCCACCAATATCCTGACCGAGCGGCTGAGACGCCTCCAGGCCGCCGGCCTGATCGAGGCCGTGCCTTACAGCGCCCACCCGCCGCGCCACGAGTACCGCCTGACCGAACGCGGCCGCGGCCTCGCACCGGTGCTGGACGCGGTGGCTGAGTGGGGCCTCGCGCAGTATCCCGGCACGCGCCGCCCGCTCCGCGTTCGCTAGGACGGTATCGACCGCGAAGCTGTCGTCGCTGGCTGTCGCGCTCGCCCGGCTGCAACTGAGGGGTATCCGTTTGGCCAAGGAGCGCTGGTCTTCAAGGTCGCGGGCAAACCTGCCGCTGCTCCATGGCATTCTCGACGAAGTCATCGCGGACTGGCATCGGGCGGTCGCCCCTTACGAGGCGAAATTGGCTGAGAGTCCTGACCCGCACGGCGTCACAACTGTCGCGTTCCCTTGAGCGTCAGCCTGCCCTGCTGAAATGCCTCTTTTCCCAGGTGATGTTCTTTGTGGCTGCTGACCAGGCGTATAACGCGCGCTACGCCAGCCTAAAGCGTGCTAACCGTGCCAACAACACCAGGCTGCTGCACGGAAAGCCGCCAGCAACGACTCCCCTCGTCGAAAAGGCGCGGCTCATCCGTGACGTTTCGATTGCGCACTTTCCGTCAGAGAAGGCAGCGCATATAGACGCTTGGGCAGTAATGATCGGCAGACCATAGATGCCCAGACGCGCAACAGCAGGGAAACCCGGAAGAGCACGATCTGGGTCGCGCCGTGCGTGTCGTTCATGTCTCGACACTCCGGAGCTCAGCATGCGGCATGTCCACAACAGAGCGCTGGTGGACTTCAGACAGCGCCTGCTGACCGCCGGGGGTGATCCAGTAGTACTTTCGCCGCGGCCGCCCTTCCGTCTTGACGATCTGTAGGTCTTCCCACTTTCGGGCCAGCAGGCCCTATTCCTCGCGTCGGCCCAACGCCTTGTACAGCGCGCCGTGGCCGATCAGGGTCTTTGCGGCGGACCCTGAGGCGGCGCTACAGAATGACTTCCCGACGTTGCGATGATCGTTGAACCGGAGTTCGAATCTTTCTGGTTGAGACCGGCTTGCAGGTCACGGATGATGGTGCCGAGTTGGCCTGAAGCGAGGAGTCCGGGCCCAAG
>CBJLVJ010000731.1:0-2430 GCA_966426465.1 uncultured bacterium
CCAGCCCGCTGCAGGTCGACGTATGGCGCGGCGCTTATCCGCAGCGTCTCCGCGCGCGCGTGCTCGGCTACCTGCGCGTGCTGCAAAGCTCGGCTGGTGCTGCTGCCGCACCCCTCGGTGGCTTGCTGATCGAGCGATTCGGGCCAGGCCCGATGCTGGGTCTGGGCGCGGCCCTGGGCATGCTCGGCGCGGCCAGTTCTGGGCAGGTCCACAGCCAGCCGCTGGCAGGCGGCCGCCGCTTCACTCCCGCGGCGTCGCTGCGCTTACTGGCCGAACAGCCGGCGTATCGGCGCCTCATCACGGCATGGGTGGTATGGGGCTTCGGCTCGTTCATGGCGACGCCGGTGTACGCGCTCGTCCTGGTGGACCGCTTTCACGCGAGCTACGCCGAGATCGGCTGGCTGCAACTGGGCGGAGCGATCAGCGGCTTGCTCGCCTACTGGCTGCTTGGTCAATACCTCGATCGTAAGGACGGCTTCGGCGTGACGCCGTTCGGCTTCCTGCTCACGGGTGTGGTGCCACTGGTGTACCTGTTCGCGCCAAACCTGACCGTGCTGGCCGTTGGCTACGTGCTGCTCAGTGTCGGCACCAGCGCCAACGATCTCGGCTGGCAGGTCGCGCTGCTGTCCCGCGTCTCAGATGAGCATCGCCTGCGCTACCAGGCGGCGCACACGAGCATCACCGGGCTGCGCGGCGTCGCGGCGCCGTTTCTCGGATCGCTGATCGTCGCTCAGGGCCTGGGCGTGGGGCCGGTGCTGTTGCTCGGCGGCCTGCTGGGCGCGTTCGGGGCCGCGCTGATGGCCAACGCGCTGGGCGCCGATCTACGTGTCTTTCGAGCCGTCCTCGGCGATCGCCGCCGTCCACGTGGCGATGTCTTCGTCAGACATCGGGTTGTCGTCGAGCGCGCGCGCATCGAGGTAGCCCCGCTGTTCCACGTCGATCAGGTATTGCTGGCGCGAGAGCAGGGTTCCGCGGCAGAGTCGGGCGCTGGGTGGCGGGGCGCTCAGCGAGGCCTGCAGGCGCCGAATCAGCTCGTGCATGACCCAGCCCGGAATGCGCTCGCGCTCGCCCGGGTAGATGAAGCCGAACAGGACCAGGTGGGCCAGCAGCACGCGCCAGTTCGGGCCGAAGCGGCTTAGCAGACGTCGCCAGTCCAGCGTCTCGGCACACGCCAGCAACAGGTGGGCGACGTCGGCGCCGTCGAAGCGCTCGCGCTCCTGGATGAGCGCCTTGGACCAGATCATTTCTTCGACCGGACACAGATGTACCGGCAAATCGAAGACGAGTTCGCTCGGGGCGTGCTCGAACCAACCGTCGTCAACGTGTGCCACGCCGTTACCCGAGCCATAGATGACATCGACGAAGTAGTCGTTGCAGTAGGCTTTGCCAAGCCAGTGCGGGAACGGCACGTCGGTTTGGTAGCCAGCCCGCTCCAGAGCGTTCAACGTGGCCTCGAAGTCAGCGGCTTTGACGAACACGTCGAGGTCCTTGGTGTGGCGCTCGATGCCGGTATAGCGCGCGAAGGCGTAGGCCCCGCCGACGAGCACGTCGATGCCGGCCTCTTCCAGGATGCCCAACGTGTGGCAATAGAACTGGCGTGCGTCGGGATCGAGCACCGGCTGCGGCGGCACCTGGGGTAGCGACATCGGGATAGCTCGCTCACTGGTCGCAATAGACGTGCCGCCCCGTCCGGTCCGCATCTTGCGGCTCAATTCCCGGTGTGACTGACCTGCTGCGTGTCGCAGCCGTAGGCGACGTGCACTGCACCAAGACGTCCGAGGGCGCTTTGCAGCCACTCTTCGCCCAGATGGCCGAGTGCGCTGACGTGATCGCGCTGGCAGGCGACCTGGTGGACTACGGCCTGGCCGAGGAAGCCCACATGCTCGCCAGAGAGCTGAGCGTGGTGACCAGGGCCAAGGTGCCGGTCGTCGCCGTCCTCGGCAACCACGACTTCGAGGCCGGCCAACCCGAGGTGGTCAAACAGGTGCTGTGCGAATCGGGCGTCATCGTCCTGGATGGCGACGCCGTCGAGATAAAGGGCGTCGGCTTCGCCGGGGTCAAGGGCTTCTGCGGTGGCTTCGGTCGGCGCTCGCTCGAACCCTGGGGCGAGCCGGCCATCAAAGCATTCGTGCGCGAGGCGCTGGACGAGGCGTTGAAGCTGGAGTCGGCGCTTGCCCGCTTACGCACGCTGAACCGGATTGCGCTGCTGCACTATTCGCCCATCCAGGCGACGGTCGAAGGCGAGCCGCCCGAGATTTTTCCGTTCCTTGGATCGAGCCGTCTGGAAGACCCGATCAACCGCTATGAGGTCGGCGCGGTGCTGCACGGACACGCCCACCATGGCTCGCCCGAGGGGCGAACCAGCGCACAGATTCCCGTCTACAACGTCTCGATGCCGCTGCTGAAGCGCCACTTCCCCGATCGACCACC